>JACQOF010000145.1 GCA_016202645.1 bacterium | reverse complement strand
GCAGTCTCTGGATATGATGGAGGCTTAAACGAGCGATTGATTATCTACCGCAACAATGGCGACGGCAGTTTCACGAATGCGGCAGAGCCTATGGGCGCCGGTGCGGGTGTGGCTTCCGGTTCCATTCAATGGGGCGATTACTACAACGACGGCGATCTTGACCTTGCGGTGTCTGGATATGACGGCACAAACGCCAGACTTGTTGTCTATCAAAACAGCGGCGGTAGTTTCACTACCGCGTCCCAGCCGATGGGCGCCGGCGCGGGCGTGTATAATAGTTCTGTCCAGTGGGGTGATTACGACAACGATGGAGACCTTGATCTGGCGATTTCGGGAATTGATGGCGTCGCAAACAGGCGCCTTATCATCTATCGGAACAACGGGGGAGGCAGTTTCACGAATGCGGCGGAGCCTATGGGCGTCAATGCGGGGATCGATGCGAGTTCCATCCAATGGGGCGATTACGACAACGACGGCGACCTCGACCTTGCTGCGTCAGGATCACTTGATGGGGGCACAAACAAGCGATTGATCCTCTACCGGAACGATGCCATTGCCCCGACAAACGTGCGTCCTGCCGCGCCTTCAGCCAATGCGCCCAAAGGCGCGTCGTTCGCGCAGGGCGACACGGTGGTGTTCCGCTGGTCAAAAGTTACAGGAGACACAACGCCCGATACCGGCATCACCTACAACCTGCGCGTGGGGAGTGCGCCCGGCAAGGTAGACGTTTTCGCCGCAGACACGAACAGCGCCGACTCGGTAGGCAATACCATCCTCGGCAACGTCCAGAACGACACGTCGGCGGCGCTGGTGCGGACGCTCCCGGTAGGGACGTACTACTGGTCGGTGCAGGCGGTGGACGGCGGCATGATGCGAAGCGCGTGGGCGCCGGAGGAGACCTTCGCAGTGACGCCGTCGCCGAACACGAGCGGCAAGTGGTACGTGAATGACGCGTCCACGACCGGCGACTCGTTCACAACCGCCGCCGGGTCGGACAATCTTCTGACGAACAACGGCGGCGCATCCCTTCCCTACGCGACGATCACCAAAGCCCTCTCGCAGTCCAAATCCGGCGACACGATATTCATCGACGCTGGCCTCTACTCCGAAACCGTCGTCATCGACACCGACTACATCAGTCTCATTGGCAAGGACTCCGGCGCGACCGTGATCGACCCGCCGGGGGCGAATTCGACAATCGGGCTGTACGGCATCTATGCGGACACGCAGACGGGGCTGACGATCAAGAGTCTCGGCGTGACCGGGGCGTATGACGGGATTCATCTTGTCAATGTGAGTGGCTCCAAGGTGGAAAGCGACAGTATTACAAAGAACGGAAGATATGGCGTCTACCTATTGTCTGGTTCTAACAACGATACGATTAGTGGCAACAACGCCGGAGACAATTGGTATTCTGGCATTGTAATTGCGGGTTCCAATGTCTCTGTGACAAACAATACTGTAAATGGTTCGGCCAACGGATCCGGAATCGTACTGGGTGCGTCCAGTTCAAATAATACGATTGCCAACAACACGGCCATTGGGAATTGGGCCAACGGCATCGAAGTAAATACGAGTGCCGCCAACAACACGGTGACAGGCAATGTTGCCAACTCGAACAACGGGTATGGGATTTACCTGTTCGCCTGTTCAAATAACTTTGTAAGCAATAATACGGCGACCTTTAATAATGTGTACGGCATTTTTATAGGCAATTCGAGTTCGAGCAAGAACGTTGTTTTTGCCAATCGGGTCTCGAACAATATCCAAGCTGGAATCGTGGTCACTGGTGATACACATAGCATTTTTCAAAATGAAATTACCGCGAATGACACAGGTGTTTTGATCTATGGGTTCAATAATTCCATCACGAAAAACAATATTGTTGGGAATAGTGTCAACAATCTCCGCAATAGTCTACTCGGCAGCGTCCAAACCTTGACGAGTAATTGGTTTGGATCGACGGATGAAACAAAGATTGGCGCTGGATTTTCTGATACGGCCAGCACGTTCCGCCCCTACCGCCTCGGCCCCGTCGACACCGCCGCCGGCGCCGACACGACCGCGCCCGCGGCGCCCGGCGGGGTGACGCTGAACGCCGCCACGCCCGGGCAGATCACGGTGTCGTGGACGAATCCGACGACGAATGAGGAGACGAACGGCGGAGCGGTGGGGTTTGCGGGGGTCAAGATTTACCGCCTGCGGAACACGCCTGACACGACCCACTGGGCCAACGTGCTCGCGTTCACCACCAGCGGCGCGTCCTGGGTCGACACCGGCGCGAACGACGGGGCGGCGTATTATTATCGTCTTTCGTCGTTCGATGGTTCGTCGTTCGTCAACCAGAGCTGGTTCACCGACACCGTGTTTGCGACGTCGATTGCCAATTCGCCGGAGACGATCTCGATCGTGTCGGGCAACCACGGTCTGGGCGCGCCGGGAGCGGGCCTGCCGATTCGGGTGCGCGTGGTCAACTTGGCCGGCGGTCCGATGTCGTCGGAGACGGTGACGTTTTCGATCACGCATCCGACCGGCGCGGCGCTGTCGGCGAGCGGGGCGCGGTTGGGAGACACGGCGGGCGTGACCTCGATGACGGCGTTGACAGACGCAAGCGGGTACGTTTCGGAGACGGTTGGGGTCGGCACGACCGGCGACGTGTTCCGCGTGCAGGCCACGATCGCGCGCGCCACGTCAAAATATGTGGCCTTCACCGCCTACGCCGACGGCCGGGACATCGCCGACTCGACGTGGCGGATGATGGCGCCGAACAAAAAGATGCTTGCGACCGACCCCGCGACCGTGGTCGGCGCGGACATGGGCGGCGCGGGCCAGTACAAACTCTACGAGTGGCGGGAGGACAAGGGCGTCAATTCCTCGATCAGCGGCGTCACGACCAAATTCCACGAGCCGACTGCCATCGAGCGCGGCCGCGGGTTCTGGGCCAAACAGATCAGCGGCGCGGCCAAACGGTGGGTGATCGACGAGGGCGCGCACGGATCGGCCGGATTCGACACGGTGAACATCCCACTCCGGCTCGGCGACAACGGCTGGAATCAGATCGGTTCCGGGCAGTATTTCTACGTCGACTGGCAAAAATCGGTGAAGGTCGACACGGGCCTCGGCATCACCGACACGCCGACGGCCACGCATCTTCTAAACATGATCTCGATGGACTCCGCGCACGCGGGCGGTGTCTTGAGCAAAATCCTCTACTGGTACGACGGCTCGCAGTACCAGTGGGGCCCGAACACGCTGGCCGCGCCGGGCGGGGCGAACACGAGCGGCACGTCGACGGTCCCGGGCGTTCAGATGAAGCCGATGGTCGGGTTCTGGGTCAAGGCGCTTGTCTCGTGCACACTGTGGGTATTTCCGGATCCGGCGGAGGTGGCGGAGACGGCGAGCGTGATACTGCAGCAAGCGCCTGGGTATTTGGATGAAACGGAGAGACGGAGAAACGGAGAAACGGAGAAACCCCTTCTGTCGGCATACTACAAGGAGCAGAACAGAACAGGGACAGAGAACGACTGGGCGATACAGATCATGGCGTCGGGCGGGGGCAAGACGGACGCGCAGAATTATGTGGGGGTGATGCCGTCGCCGCAGGCTGCCGCGCTTGCGGCGGTGTATGAGCCTCCGGCGGCGGCGGGCGGATATGTGGCGGTGGCGGTGAGAAAGCAGGCATCCCCCCTCCCAGCCTCCCCCTCAAGGGGGGAGGAGAATTCGTGGCTGGCGGCTCATTTCGCGGAGCCGATTGGCGGCGCGGCGCTGGGCCGGGCGTGGGACGTTCTCGTCGCGGCCGACGTGGGCGATCCTGTCACGCTGGCGTGGGACAACGTGTCGAATTTGCCCCATGGCTACGAGGCGTATCTGATCGGCGCCCCCCAGGGCCCCGTGAACTTGCGCAAGATTGAGTCCCTGCCTCTCTCCCTTTCTCCCTCTCTCCCTTTCTCCCTGCCCCTGACCTTGGCCGTGGGCCTCCCCGACTACCTCGCCCCATTCCTGGCCGCGCCGCTCTCGAAGGAAAACACCTTCATCTACCCGAACCCCGGCCCCGATGATGCGACCGGGAGCATGACCTTCAAGTACAACCTCCCGTCCGCCGCGGACGTCAGCCTGAAAATTTTCGACATGGGCGGCAAGCTCGTAAAGGAACTGAAAGGCTCCGGCGTTGCGGGATCGAACACCCTCACGTGGGACACCACGAACAAGCACGGCCAGAAGCTCGGGTCGGGCGTCTACATCTACAAGCTCGAGTCTGGCGGGACGACGCTGGTGGACAAGCTTGCCATCGTGCGCTAGAATCGGTTGATAATTTCTCATTGGTGCAATGACAGATTGGTGCAATGCTCGCGAGGTCCTGATCAATGGTCATTTCATCATTGCACCAATGAGGAACGGCCAACGGAATAGGAGAGGCGGACGCATGATGTCAGACAATCACCGCCTCAAGGCTCTCCTCGCCGGCTGGGTGCTCCGCCCGGCCGGCCTTCCCATTCGCGACGGCGGCGTGGCGTGGCGCGGCGGCCGGATCGTCGCGGCCGGGACGCGGTCGGAAATTTTGCGGATGGATCCGGACGTTCTCGCCGATCTCCCGGACTCGATCCTGATGCCCGGCCTGGTCAACGCGCATGCGCATTTGGAACTGACGGATTCGTCGTTCCGGTTCCGTCGCGGCTTTCGCGGCCGGTTTACGGGGTGGATCCGGCGGGTCGTTCAGCAGAAGAAGCGGCTGACGGCAAAACGGATTGTCGCGGGCATCCGCCGGGGCGAGCGGCGACTGCTTGAAAATGGCGTGACGTCGGTCGCCGACACGTGCAGTTTTACCGCGTCCCTTCGCGCCGCGCGCATGCTTCGGACGACGGTCCTTCCAGAATTTGTGGGCCTAGATCGCCAACCTACCCTGCCGCGCGCCGCCCGCGCGTTCAGTCCCCACGCGCCGTACTCGGTCTCGGACGAGAACCTGATCCGAATCGCCGGCTGGTGGGACCGCCATCCCGGGGCCGCGCTGTCGATGCACATCGGCGAAAGTCCCGACGAGGCCGATTATTTTCTGACAGGCGGTGGGTCTTTCGCCGAACTCTACGCCGGCCTCGGCATTCGTCCCCGCTCGGTCCCCGCTCGGAGAGTGCTGTCTCACTTGGACCGACTGCGCCTGCTCAGGCACGGCCTCACGGCGGTGCATGTGAACGACGTGACAGCAGAAGAAGCGCGGCTTCTTTCCAACCGTGACATGGCGGTTGCCGTCTGTCCGGGATCGATGGCCTGGTTCGGTTTTTCCGCGCGCGGCGCCCGGCGTCTCCGGGCCGCCGGGGTGCGGATCCTGCTCGGAACGGACTCGCTCGCGTCCAACACGGACCTGAACCTCTTCGCCGAAATCCGCCGGGCCCGCCGTTTATGGAACGCGCCGGCCCGATGGCTGATCGACGCCGCCACGTTGTCGCCCGGCGAGCGTTTCTGGAGCGGCCGAGTCGGCCGCATCGCCCCGGGGGCGTATGCGGATTTTCTGCTGGTGCGCGGCGTTGGTACTGTGTCTGATCCATACGAAAATCTGTTGAAGGGCCGCGCCGAACGGCGCATCCTCGCGCGCTTCATCGGCGGTAATCGGGTGTCAGTTTGATGGCGAAGCCGGATTCTTCCGCGAGTGCGCAGTCCCCGGCCGGCGCGGCGGCCCGATACGTTCACTGGTTTCCCTGGGCGATCCTGCTGGTTTCGCTTGGCGCGTCCGTCTGGGGATACCAGGTCTCTGAGTCTCACCTGCGCCTCCAGTCCGGGGCAAGGTTTGATGTCCGGGTCGCCCAGATCAAGACCCTCATCCGCGACCGCATCCAGATTTACGAGCAGATGCTTCTGGGCGCCCGCGGCCTTTTCGCGGCCTCCCGTCAGGTTCTTGAGGACGAATGGCGGGCGTATCTGGAGTCGATCCACTTTGAAAAAAATTACCCGGGCATCGACGCCGTGGGGTACGTGGAGCGCGGGCCCGAGGGAAAGCCCCTGATCAAGTTCATCGAACCGCGGGCGAAATATGCCGGGTTGATCGGCGTCGACATCCGCGAAGAAACCAGCGTGAGCATCGCCGCGGACCTGTCGTGGGACCGGGGGGTCCCGACGATCAGCGGAAAACTGCTGGGAGAGGCGTTTCTTTTTCTGGCGCCGGTTTACCCTCGCGGGTGGGTCTTCGCCCGCATCGACGCCCCCGCCATGCTGGAGTGGATCGTCGGCACGGACGTGAGGGACGTCGACCTGGATGTCTTCGACGGCATCGAGATGTCTCCGGAATCCCTCCTGTACGGGCTGGATGTCCCGCCGGCCGGAGGGACGGACGGGTCCGCCGTTTTCCAGCATGCCATGCCTCTGGAAGTCGGCGAGCGGGTCTGGATGCTGAATTTCCGGTCGAGGCCGGAATTCGACGACGACACGGACCACAGCCAGTCCCTGTTGGTCCTGCTCGCGGGCGTCCTCGCGAGTTTTCTACTCTTCAGCGTCACCTGGTCCCTCGTGACCACCCGCCGGATCGCGCTCTCCCAGGCGGAATTCATGACCCGGAAACTTCGCTCCGTCCTGGAGACGGCCTCCGACGCCTACCTCTCGGCTGACGAGACCTGCGCCATCACCGAGTGGAACCGCCAGGCCGAATCGATCTTCGGCTGGAGCCGCCAGGAAGCCCTGGGCCGAAACCTCTGCGACCTGGTTTTTCCGCCGAAACAGCGGGAGCGGATCCTGAAGGAGATCCTGGACTATCTGGAGACCGGCCGGAGTTTTCTCCTCGGCGTCCGCATGGAATACACGGCGGTCCGGCGGGACGGCGGAGAATTCCCGGTGGAAATGACGCTCTGGCCTATCCGTGTCGGCGATCTGTGCATGTTCAACGCGTTTCTCCACGACATCACCACCCGCCGGCGCGTTCAGAGGGAACTGCTCCTCGCGCGCGACGCGGCGCAGGGGTCCAGCCGCGCGAAAAGCGAATTTTTGGCGAACATGACGCACGAGCTTCGCACGCCGCTGAATTCCCTCATCGGGTTCGCCCGGATTCTCCAGGAAAACAAAACCGGCGCGATCCCGTCGCGCGACCTCGCCTATCTGGACCGCATCCTGGACAACGCCCAGCATCTGCTTGGACTCATCAACCAGATTCTGGACCTCTCCAAAGCGGAAGCGGGAGAGCTCCGCCTGCAAGTCGAGCCGATTTACATCGACGCGTTCCTTCGGGACATTGTCGGCCAGATGGAGGGTCGGGTCATCGGCCGCGACGTCAAACTGGGTCTCGATCTTCCGAGCCCCCTCGCGCCGATGATGACCGACGCCGGCAAGCTGAAACAGGTCCTCATCAATCTCATCGGAAACGCCGTCAAGTTCACTGAAAAGGGTTCCGTTCGGGTCAAGGTCACGGCCGACGAGGAAAGCCGCCGGCCGGAACGCATCGACGTCATCGACACCGGTCCCGGCATTCCGAAGGAGAAGCAGGAGATGATTTTCGAGGCGTTCCAGCAGGCCGACGGGTCTGAATCCCGGCCGCACGGCGGCACCGGCCTTGGCCTGGCCATCTCAAAATCCCTGTGCCACCTGATGGGCTATCCGCTTCTCGTTGAAAGCGCCGTCGGCCGCGGATCGACCTTCAGCGTCGTCCTCCCGCCGGACACGATGGCCGACGCGGACAGGGATGTCCTGTCCCCAACGCTCCAGTCTCAGAAAATTCCAGGACGGAATTTTCCCCATGACGCGTTGGGGGCGAGTGGCGCGCCGCGCCGGAAATCCGCCGTCGTCATCGACGACGATCCGGACTCCCGCATCATTCTCATTCATTATCTCGAAGAACTGGGTCTCACCGTCCGTTCCGCGGCCTCCGGCGAGCAGGGCCTCCGCCTTGTGCGAGAGGCTGCCCCGGACCTCATCACGGTCGATCTCATGATGCGGGAAAAAAACGGCTGGGAAGTCATCCGCGAACTCGGGTCGGACCCGTCGCTTTCGAACATCCCGGTGGCGGTGGTCAGCGCGGTGGCGGAGGAGAAGCGCTCGAGTTTCCCGCCGAACGTCCACGTGCTCATGAAACCCGTAACGCGCGAGGCCCTCCGGGGCGTTGTTTCCGCTTGACGCGCCATGCGGCGTGAACTACATTTCCCGCGCTGGGCATCGGCGAGGGGAAACCGAGGGGTGAACCGGACATGGCGGTTTTAAAGAAGGTCGACATATTTGCGGGGCTGAAGGAGAAAGACCTCAAAAAAATCCACAAGCTGGCGATTGAGCGGAGCGTTCGCCGCGGGGAGTATGTTTTTCTCCGGGGCACCTTCGGGAAAGTCCTCTACATCATCGTTGAGGGATTGATCAAAATCGAGCAGCCGACGGAACGTGGCCGCGTCAAGACCCTGGCGCTCCTCGGTTCGGGCGAATGTTTCGGCGAAATGGCCATCGTCACCAACCTTCCGCGGTCGGCCTCGGCCATCGCCATCGAGGAAACGCGCCTGCTCATGCTGAAGCGTGAAGTCTTTCTCGACCATCTCCAGAACAACCCGGCCATTTCTTTGAGGATCATTGAAGTCCTCTGCCAGCGCCTCACGGAGGCCAACGAGCAGATCAAGTCCCTGACCTTCGACAACGTCCCGGCCCGGCTGGCCAACACCATCGTGTCCCTCGCCGAAAAATTCGGCGAGCAGGAAGGCGGGTCCTGGCGCATCCGCATCCGGCTCACGCACCAGGAACTGTCGGACATGGTCGGCAGTACCCGCGAGATCGTGACGCGGACCCTGAAGCTTTTCCAGGACGAGGGGAGCGTCGAAGTGGACGGCGAGAGGACCCTCTGGATCCGCGATTCCCAGAAACTGGCGCAGTGGATTAAGTAAGATTCAACCCCGGCCCGCATAACGATCCCCTTGTCCGATCACGCCATCCTCTGGACGGTTTTTCTCACGGTGGTCCCCGCCGTCATGGTCTTCGATCTGACCGTCCTCCAGCGCCGCGCGCACGTGATCGCCCTGAAGGAGGCTGTGATTTGGACCGGCTTCTGGGTGGGCTTGGCGCTCTCGTTCAACGCCGGAATATGGGCGCTGATGGGGAAGGAAAAAGCCCTGGAGTTTCTGACGGCCTACCTGATCGAGGAATCGCTCAGCTTGGACAACATGTTTGTCTTTATCCTGATTTTTTCATACTTCAACGTTCCGGCCATTTACCAGCCGCGGATTTTGCACTGGGGCATCCTCGGCGCCGTGGTCATGCGCCTCTTTTTCATCCTTGCGGGCGTGGCGCTTCTCAACAAGTTCCACTGGATGATCTACGTCTTCGGCGCCGTCCTGGTCTTTACGGGCCTGCGGATGGCGGTGGAGCGGGAGCAGAAGATGGACCCGGAGCGGAACGTCGCGCTTCGCCTGTTCAAATATTTCATGCCGATCCTGCACCGCCACGACGGCCCGGAATTTTTCGCGCGCCAGGAAGGCCGTCTCCACGCAACGCCTCTCTTTGCGGCGCTCCTGGTGGTGGAAGCCAGCGACCTGATCTTCGCGGTCGACTCGATCCCCGCCGTCCTCGCCGTCAGCACGGACACCTTCATCATCTATACGTCAAACATCTTCGCCATCCTGGGCCTTCGCGCCCTCTATTTCCTCCTCGCCGGAATCATGGGCCTCTTCCGGTTCCTCAAACTCGGCATCGCCGTCCTCCTCACCTTCGTCGGCGCCAAGATGCTCCTGTCCGGCGCCGTCCACATCTCGACCGGCGTGTCCCTCGCCGTGATCGCATCGATCATCGCGCTGTCCGTCATCGCCTCGCTGATCCTCCCGCGCCGCGCCTGATTCCCGCTCAGAGCCAACTTCCCATAATGCATATTATGTCAACTTGCCCCTGGGCGCACTTGAGACGGAAATGCGCGCGGATTATTCAGAGGAGCGACTTGGCGAACTGGCGGATGGGTTCCGAATAGAAATACATGGCCGCGTTCAGGGAGGTCCAGGCGACGAGGGCGACGGAGCAGAGCGCGGGTCTGACGCGGTATAAATTCAGAAGGCCAGACGCGCCGAGGAGAATGATCAGAGGGGACATCGGGTCCCGGTAGCGAGGGGTTCCGCCGGTGAGGACGATGCCAATGAGGAACATGAGGATGGCGAAGACCAGAAAGACGCTGGTGAGGTCTCTGTTGCGAATGCCGATAACCATGCCCCATATCGAGAAAGGAATCATCCAGACATACGTGACGTCGTAATGCGGCAGAAAGGGATACAGGAAGGACGCGATTTTCAGAAGGCTGATCCGGGCAAACCGGCCGGCCGACAGGCTCCGGACGTAATCGAATCCCTCCTTCGCGAACGCCCTGTTTTTTTCAGCTTCCGGAAGGTGGACATATTTGTCCATATCGATGTCTGTGGAATTTGTGGCGCCCTGCCCTTTCAGGTTAATGGGATTATTGCTGAGCCAGATGACCACGCCGAAGTCGGAGTTAAGCAGGACCTGATGATGGATGCGGTAATTTCTGACCAGCCACGGCGTGAGCGGGATGAGAAATCCCAGCAGGATCACGAGACAGGCCTGAAGGCCCCGCCGCGAGGGTTCCTTGATCAGCGCCCAAAGGCAGATGAACCCCGGAAAAACCATGGAGGTCGACCGGACGAGCGTCGCAAGCGCGAGGGTCACCGCGGCAAGAAACAAGGCGGGGCGGCGCGCGCCGGCGGATATGAAGAGGAGCAAGGACCCGCAAAAGAGAAACGTGAAGAGGGTCTCGCTGAGGATGTATCCGGGCTGATGGAAGAGCCCGTAATAGACGCACGAAAAAATACCCGCCCAGCAGCCAGCCGTTTCTCCCAACCATCTGCGCCCGATGCGATAGATCAAAACGCACGTCAGGGCGCTGAACAGAATCTGAACGACCGCCACGGCTGTGAAGGACCGGCCGAAGACTGTATAGACCGCGGCGAGAAAAAACGGGTAGCCCGGGATTCTGAAGCTCCGCAGAGGAATTTCGACATTGCGGTCCTGGAAAAATTCGACCGGGAAGCCGGGTATGGCCTCGGCCCGGTATTCCCGGCGTTCGACAAGGCTCCACGCGATCTGATCGTACTGAGCCGAGTCAAAGGAATAGATGCCGGGCGCAGGATCGCCAATCCAGAAGACATACAGAAATCTGACGGCCAGAGCCGCGAGAAAAATAGCGGTCCCGCGTCTCCACGCCATTTGGGGTGAGCTTCTGATCATTTCCATGTGTGAGGCGCAACTCTGGCATATTCCGCCGGTCTTGTAAATGTTGATCCGCAAATTAGACTGGCGAAATGAGTGCGCAGTGGCGTATCTGGCTGATCTCGCTGACGGTCATCATCACGACCTCCGCGGTTCTTCACTGGTACTTCTGGAGCCGGCTGATCCGGGACGTCGAACCGCCGGCCCATTGGGTCCGCCGCGCCGGATGGGCTTTCGTGGTCTTCACGTTCCTGATTCCGGTCAGTTTCTGGTTTCGTCGGAACCTCGCCCAGCCGCTGGACAGCATGCTGTTTCTGGCCATTATCACGTGGCTTTCGGTCGTCTACTTCTTCGTCTGCCTTCGGGTCCTGGCCGGCGCTGTCCCGGTCGCGTTGAGAATCCGGGCGCGGGTGTTGCGGGAGCCTCCGTTCGATCCGCGCCGCCGGAGATTTCTATCCCGCGCGCTGGCCGCCGGAACCATCGGCGTCGGCGTCCCGAGCCTGGTGTACGGCGTCTGGAAAGGATTTGACGCGCCGGCCCTGCTGGAGATCGAAGTACGGCAGGACCGGCTTCCGCCGGCCGCGCACGGTCTAAGCCTGGTCCAGCTGACCGACCTTCACGTCACGACGTGGACTCCGGAACACTTTGTTTCCGAATTGGTCGCCAGGACCAACGCGCTCCGCCCGGACGTCGTTGTGATGACCGGAGACCTGGTTGACGGATTGTCCCACCAGATCCTTTCGAAAATCACTCCGCTTGGAAATCTCCGGGCGCGTTACGGAACCTATTTCGTGACGGGGAACCACGAATATTATGTGGGTTTCGAGGACTGGTCACCCATCCTTGAAAAACTTGGCCTGCGGATCCTCCACAACCGCGGGACCCTGATCGCCGACGCGGTATATCTCGCCGGGGTGCCGGACCGGACCGCATGGCATACGAAGGGAGCGGCGCCGCCGGATTTCGATCAGGCTCTGCGTGGGGCGCCGCCTGACAGGCCGGCGGTTCTTTTGGCACATCAGCCCAGGGATATCGATGCGGCGGTTGCGGCGGGCGCGACCCTCCAGATATCGGGCCACACGCATGGCGGACAGATCTGGCCGTTCGGCATGCTGGTCATGGCGGCCCAGCCCTACCTGAGCGGCCTTCACCGGCATGGCTCCTCCCAGATTTATGTCAGCCGGGGCGCCGGCACCTGGGGTCCGCCGATTCGAATCGCGGCGCCGCCGGAGATCGCGAAGATTATCCTGGTCTAGGCCAGAACGGTTCGGACGGCCTCACTGATATTTTTTTCGATGCGCCCGGGTTGGACGGCCCAGCCCGCCACTTCTTCCGCCCGGGAACGTCCCGACAAAACCAGGATTGACCGGCAGCCGGCCGCTTGCGCCGCTTGAACGTCGGCCTGGTTGTCGCCGATGAGGAAGGTGGCGGCAAGTTCCACGGCGTGTTTCCGGGCGGCGTTCAGCAGGAGTCCCGGTTTGGGTTTTCGGCAGTCGCATCCATCCCGCGGGCCATGCGTGCAATAAAAAATATCCAGGATTTTTCCGCCCGCCTGGTGTATGCCATTCAACATATGCGCCGTCACGGCGTCGAGCGCCGCCCGGTCCATGAGACCCCTCCCGACGCCGGCCTGGTTCGAGACGATGATGATCTGGTATTCGGCGTCGGTCAATTGCCGGATGGCCTCGACGGCCCCCGGAAGGAACCTGAACTCGGCGGGGGTTTTGATGTAGTCGTCATGCAGGTAGGCGTTCAGGACGCCGTCCCGGTCGAGAAAGATGTGGCGGCCGGTCATGCCTTCCTTTCCTGAAACTCCCGCCGGAATTTTGCCAATCGATCCGGCGTGCCGATGTCAAACAGCGAACTGCCGGTCGGATATCCGTAGACGCCGTCCGCAAGCATCGACGGAAAGACATCCAGCTCGAGAGATGCGGACTGGCCGGCCGGGATTCGGCCGAGGAAGTTTTTCGGAAACAGATAGACGCCGGCGTTCAGGAAGGAGTGCGAGGCCTCGAAGGATTTTTCCCGGAATCCCGTGACGCGGCGGGCGTCATCGATTTTCACAAACCCGCCGTCACTGTCCGGAGATGCTTCGACCAGCGCGACGGTGGCGCGGCTTTTGGAGGCCGCGTGGAATTCGGCCATCCGGGGGTACTCGAAGGGACAGAAGGAATCGCCGTTCAGAACCAGGAAGGGATCCGTGCGGATGTGCTCCGCCGCATGCCGGATCGCGCCGGCCGTTCCGAGCCGGCGATTTTCAACGGAGAAGACCAGGCCCGTCCCGGTTCCGTAGGCCGCGCGGACGGTCCGCTCCAGGTCTTCGGCGCCGAAGCCCGCGCAGAAGACGAACCGGGAGAAGCCTTGGCGGATCGCATCGTCCAGTAGAATGAACAAAAAGGGGCGTTCGCCAACGTCCGCCAGGACTTTCTGGCGGTCCGGAAGGACGGATTTGAGGCGGGTCCCGATCCCGCCGCAGAGGACGACGACATCCATGAGCCTCCCGCCTCTATTCGACCGGATAATCGGGTTGGAAGAAAATAATCTGGCTGCCGGAATTTTCGAGGGAAAAAGGGACGTGGAGAAATTTATGAAGGCGCTGACGGATGGCCGCATGATGGGACGGGTCGGCGAACATGAGGATGAATCCGCCGCCGCCCGCGCCGAGCAGTTTTCCGCCGAGGGCCCCGGCCGCGCGCGCCTCGGCGTAGACTTCCTCGATCGTCGACGTCGTGATTTTGGAACTCAGATCTTTTTTGAGCATCCAGGTTTCGTGCAGCATCTCGCCGAACTCCTTGATGGGATGACCGGTCGTCAGGATCGAAATTCCCCCCTCAACCATGCCGAACATCCGCAGGAGGGTCTTCTCCTTCTTTTCCGTGTTCTCGACCTGCTCCCGGGCGACTTCGGTGGCCATCCGAGTCTGTCCCGTGAAGAAGAGCATGAGGTTCTGGTTGAATTCGCGGAGGCGGTCGTGGGTGAGAATGACAGGCGTGACGGTGAAGCTTTCGTCCGGGTGAAAATCGATTCGGTTGAGGCCGCCGTAGGCGGAGGAGACCTGGTCCTGACACCCGACGTTTTCCCGGAGGATCTTCTGCTCGATCTCGATCGCCACCTCGGCAAGCTGCTGGCGGGTTGACATGCGGTGTTTGAGGGCATAGAGGGAGTTCAGAAGGCCCACCGTGAATGTGGAGCTGGAACCCATGCCGGCGCGTGCCGGGAGGTCGGCATCGTGGTGGATTTCCACGCCCGCGTCAATTTTCAGGAGCCGGAGGGTCTCGCGGACGACCGGGTGTTCGATCGTACTGTTTGATTTGACCGCTTCGACCTTGGAATACAGGATCCGGCTCTTGTGCTCGAAAAAAGGCGGGAGGAACCGGCAGGTCAGGTAGCAGTATTTGTCGATGGATGTGGCGAGGACGGCGCCGGGGTGGTGCTTGAACCACACCGGGTAATCGGTCCCACCGCCGAAAAAGGATATCCGAAAGGGCGTCCGGCTGATGATCACCGCCCTGCCCCCCGCCGTTCAGACATTGCCGTAGTTCGCGTTCTTCAAAATCGCGTAAGCCTTCACCAGCTGCCGGATCCCGCGCTCCAGGCTCCAGTCCGGGCGGAACCCGGTTTTGAGAATTTTCTTGTTGGAAACGATGTAATCCCTCTTATCGACGTCCTCGCCGATGGGGGCCTCAAAAAAAACAAAGGAAGGAATAATTTTCCGGATCACCCGGCACAGCTCGACCTTGGAGAGGTTTGCGTCCTCGAGACCCACATTGTAGGCCTCGCCGCGCATTTTTGAAAATTTGGCAAGACCATGCAGAAACACGCGGGTCACATCCGACACGTGAATGTAATTGCGCTTGAAATGGCCCTCGAAAATGACCAGCGCGCGGTCTGTGACGGCGCGCCAGACAAAATCGTTGACGAGCAGGTCCAGGCGCATCCGGGGCGACACGCCGAAAACGGTGGCAAGCCTGAAGGAAATGGAATTTTCGCGCTCCAGGACGATTTTCTCGGCTTCAACTTTTGTCACGCCGTAGAGGCTGATCGGCCGGAGCGGCGTTTCTTCCGTGCAGAATTTTCCCTTTTCGCCGACGCCGTAACCGCTGTTGGTGACGGGATAGAGGACTCGCTGGGCCGGCGAGAGCATTCCGCAGAGCATCCGGACGGCGTCGACATTCGTGCTCCGGGCTGCTGTTTGGTCCCGGTCACAGATGGGCGCGCCGACAAGCGCCGCCAGGGGGATGACGATGTCGGCGGACTTGGCCAGGTCCCGGACAATCCGCTCGTCCCGGCAGTCGCCGCGGACAACGGAAAAATCGGGAAAGCCAAAGCAGTCGAGAAGGCTGGTCTGGCGGTAGAGAAAATTGTCGAGAACGGTAACCTTGAAGTCCTTCTCCAGAAGCGATCGGGTCAGGACGGAGCCGATGTATCCGGCGCCGCCGGTGACCAGGACGCTTGGGCGCGTGGACCGTTTTGTTATCGCAGTCATGAAGCCCCGATCGTAGCTTTCGGATGAGTTTTCGTCAAAGCCTATCTGTCCTGCGCGAGATACGCGACGGCCAACGCCATATAGGCGAGGGCCGAGAGGGTCAGGAATGCGAATGCGGCGCGTCCGGGTTTGAGGGGTCCGGGCAGGGCGCGTTTCAGGGGGCCATGGATGAGAACGAGGAGAGCGAAAGTGAAGAAGACGGTGCCGATGAATCCGATGAGCGCGGAAAGGATAATGAGGCGGCCGGGCTGGGCCGTCAGCATGGTGGCACCGGTGATGAGGGTGATGAGGACGATCATGGCGCGGTACCAGGCGCGGTGATTGTACGGTTCTCCCCGAAAAAAATAATGGCGGATCATTTCGATGTGGACCTGCGCGACGGCGTCGGCGGTGGAAAGCCACGTGTCGGCGAGGAACGCCGCGGAGATCAGGAGAAAGAGCGCGCGGCCGGCGTTGCCCCACGTGAGTTCAAAAAATCGGCTCTGCTCGACGGCCAGGGTCCAGCCGTCCGGCATGAGACCCTTGGGATGCAGAATCGCGTAGGCCAGAAGGCACATCATCAGGGTTGTGAGAATGTTTCCGACAATGCCGATCCCCGCGTCGGCGGCCAGGAAGTTCCGCCATTTCCGGCCGGTCTCGGCCAGGGCCGGCCCTCCTTCCGCCGGAACGCCGGGGGCCGCGCCGCAACAGCCGATGCCCTTGCCCAGAATCCAGTAGCTGTAAAACAGCGTCCAGAACCCGCCGAGCCCCGCGAACGTCAGGGCCGTGAGAAGCTTGTCGAGGTCCGCCGGGTCCCAGGCGCGGGCCAGAGGCGCCGGAATAAAAATCGCCCGGGTGAATTCCTTCCAGACCGGGCGGACTTCCGGGTTGAGACAACTGACGGCCAGCCCGAAAACCGTCGATATCGCGACGAACCACATGACGCGCTCGATCAGGGAGTAGGTTTTTTTTCGGGTGATCAACGCAAACGCGAAGACCAGGATGGTGAAGACCGCCCAGAATAATGACCGCTCGCGCGCGGCCAGGCCGGCCGGCCATCCGGTCAGCTCCGCGATGGCGGTGCCGCCGGCGGAGGCGAAGGCGCCAAACCAGAGAAACGAAACCAGCATGAGGATCCAAAGGACAAATCCGAAGATGGGATGGAGGCGCACAAACCCGCGCCAGATGCTCTCTCCGGTCAGCGCGGTGTAGCGGCCGATTTCGAACGTGACCGGAAACTGTAAGAGGCACGCGGGCACAAGCAGCCACAAAAATCCGAGACCGTATTTGGCCATCAGGTATGGCCACCAGATAAGTTCTCCGGAACCCTGCGCCAGGGCCATCCAAACGATGCCGGGGCCGAGCGCGGCCAGCCAGCCGGGGAAAGCGGGCAGGCGGGTTCGGGCGTAAGGCGGCGTGGGTGAAAAGTCCAGCTTCACGGAAGCGCCGCGGCAATCCGAAAGTCGGTGAATGTCGCGGCCGCTTCGCCGTTCCCCCAGGACTTGGCGTAGACGCCGATTCGCGCGTCCCGGGCGATGCGGGGCATATCTTTTTTGGACAGCCGCCACAAAACGCGCCAGGTTTTTTCCGGGGCGTCGTAGGCGAGGGCTTCGAGAAACCGGGCGGTCTTTCGAAAGGCGATGCGGCCGGGGGTGAAAACCAATTGTTCCGGGCCAAGGGAAACCCTTCCGTTTTTGACGACGGTCAGCGCGGTGAGACGCTCCTCCTGGCGGCCGAAGATCACGAAATTTTTCTCGTCGGACCAGAGAATCAGGCCGGATTCCGTTTTTCGGCTGAGCTGGGTATTCACGGACACGCCGCAGGACCATGCGCCCGGCGGCGCGGGCATCATCCAGCGGGGCGCGTTGGCGATGTGGGACCAGAGGTTTTCGCCGGGTCCGGCTTCGAGAACCGCTTCTTCTTCCCGCGCGGCGGCCTTCCCGGACCATTCCGGCCCGTCAAAGGGCCTGGGATTGCCGGCGGGAAGATCGATCTTGGGGAACGGGACGGGAGATTGATACGTTCGAATTTTCTTTCCATCCGTTTTGAACATCACGTAGCCCTCGATGTCCGTTCGGATGATTTTCGCGTCGACCTGCTCCAGATTCCGCAGGGTCTCGGGTCTCGGGTGGCGAAAACTGTTTTGATGGCCGCAGGAGATCACGGCGTATTTCGGCTGGACGGCGTCCAAAAATTCCGGCGTCGATGACGTGCGGCTGCCGTGGTGCGGGACCTTGAGAACGTCGGACTTGAGTCGCCCGCGGAAACTTCCGAGGATCACGTCCTCGGCCTCCTCCTCGGCGTCCCCGGTAAAGAGAAACGAAACGCCCTTGTAGGCGACCCGGATGACGATGGAATTGTCGTTCACGTTGTCGTAGTCGGCGTTGTCGGGATGAAGAACCATCACGTCAAGCGCCGGGTCCCAGTTCAGTTTTTCGCCCGCTCGCGGGTTGCGGTATGGAATTTCCAATTCCCGAATGGTTGAGAGAAACTCCTCGTACTGCGGCGTCGCGTGATTTTTGCCGCTGTCGAGGACCTGCCGGACGTCCGCATAGCGCATGACGGCGGCGGCGCCGCCCATGTGATCCGCGTGAGGATGACTGGCCACGAGCGCGTCGATGCGGGTGATGTTCTGGGCCCGCAAAAAAGGCAGAACCCCGCGCCGCGCGTCCTGCCCGGCGTCGATCAGAATATTTTTCCCGCCGGGCGTCCGGATAAAAATCCCGTCTCCCTGGCCGACGTCCATGACGACGACCAGGAGGTCATCAGGCGCATGGGAGCGTTCGGCGGGTTCGGTGTCGCCGAGCGCGCCGGGCAGAACGAGCAAGCCCAAGATCAGCAGGATCCCAAGCGCCGAAAAGACTCTTTGGATATTAGTCATTGGACAGACTAGCCTAACGAAGAGGGGCCCTGCAAGCGTCCCCAAAGGGTCCCCAAAGGGGACGGAGGCTAACAGATTAACAGTTGCGAGTTCTTGTTTCGCCCGTTGACGGAAGTGGCGGTTTGGACGTAGGGTCGGGTCTAATGGATGGCAAGCAGGTTTGGCGAGATCGGCTTCGTCAGCGGATGCTGAAGTTGAGCCCGAGGAGGCGCCGGGGGCTTGGCCGGGCGATTCGGGGGCGACTGGCCAAGGTGATCCGGGGCCTTGGGCCGAAACGGATTTTCGCGTTCGCGGCGACGTTCGGCGAGCCGGACCTCTGGCCGCTCTACCGGAAATTGTTGCGCCGCCGCACGGATATCGCGTTTCCGAAAGTGGCCGGGGGGCGGATGACCTTTCATGTGATCCGATCCGTGGATGGCCTCCGGCCCGGGACATATCGAATTCTCGAACCGGTGCGGGGCCGCCGCGCGGGCAGGCCGCGCCGGAATGACCTCATTTTGGTTCCGTGCCTTGGCGTTGACTCAAAGGGCTGGAGACTCGGACATGGCGGCGGATATTTCGACCGCTGGCTTTCCTCTTCCGGGACGGGGATCCGTCTTGGAGTCGCGTTTCACGTTCAGGTGGCGCGGAACATCCCCCATACCTCCAGGGACGAACGGCTGGACGGCGTAGTGACCGACCGCGGAGTTTTCTGGTTTTCGGCAAGACAGAAATGACGGCGGCCGGGGAAGGCGCGGAGGCGCCGCGCCGCTGGGCGTATGCGGCGCTGTGGACGGCGTCCATTTACGCTCTGATTCCCTACACGCGGGATCTCGTCCAATTCCTGGGCATGAAGCTCGGAGGCGATCCGGTCCTGGGGCCGCTCTTTGGCGGGATCATCTTGCTTGTGGTGATCGCATTTGGAGCCAAAGTGGTCCGTCGGCCCGGATTCAATTTGACCCGCGGTCTATGGCTGGCGGGGGTACTTGCCGGGTACGGGTATTTTATGTGGACGATCGATATTGCTCCGGAGAAAATACATTTCCTTCAATACGGCGTCCTGGCGCTTCTCGTGTTTTACGCCCTCCGATGCCACTTCGACACCCGGCTCCTGTATCCGCAGACCCTCGCGGTCTGCTTTCTGATCGGAGTCTTCGACGAATACCTTCAGTCCCTCGTGCCTAGGCGGGTGGGGGATACCGGAGACATTTTTTTGAATCTCGAAGCGGTGGCACTGGCGCTGATCGGGCTGGCGACGGCATGGGCGCCGGCGGGATTTCAGCCGATCCAACGCAAAATGGAGGTCTGGGCAACTGGCGGGCTCCTGGCGGGCGCCGTCGTATCGATGGGACTTTTCATGTGGACGGTCGTGGATTTTGGGGCGCGCTTCTCGGACCCGGAAATCGGCGCGTTCAATTCGAGTTTTCGGCCGGAGGCCCTGGCGAAGGAGGACTCGGCGCGCGGGGCTGCTGTGGCTGGGATCGTCGACGCCACAACCGACACGGACTACGGGGACTTCCTGATCCGGTACTCCCGAAGGAAAGATCCTTACGTTCATGAAGTGCGCGTGCGAATATTCAGAAGAGACCGGTATCTCCAAAAAGCCACGCCGAACACGACGGAACGCATCGAGCACCTTCGGATCGCCTGGATGGAAAACAGGATCCTCGAAAAATATTACCCGGCCTTTGTGTCGCAGTCCCTCCGGAAATGGCCGGACGGCGGAAAATCCCTGGAACCGGAACTGCGTGCGGCCGGAGCCTTGAATCCGGACTATTGGAGTCCGGTCGGGGGAGCGATTGTGACGACGTATGACACGCTGACTTTATGGATCAGAATTTTCGCCATGGTAATCGGGGTACTGACTGTCACCGCGTTCGCGGATCAGTTGATCCGGGCCCGGACGCGGAGATAAAATGGAGCCAGAATGATCAGACGCAAAAAGACACATACGGTGCGAGTGGGGCAGGTTCCGGTTGGCGGATGTCAGCCGGTTGTTGTTCAGTCGATGACGAACACCGACACAGCCGACGCCGCCGGAACGGCGCGGCAGGTGATCGAGCTGGCCGAGGCCGGATCGGAGATGGTGCGGGTGACGGTCAATACGCCGGCGGCGGCAGAGGCCGTGCCGGAGATCAAGCGGCGGATGCGGGAGGCCGGCTGCGGGGCGCCTCTCATCGGGGATTTTCATTACAACGGGCATATTCTGCTCACGCAGTTTCCGGAGTGCGCGAAGGCGCTCGACAAGTACCGGATCAATCCGGGGAACGTCGGGATGGGCAAAAGCCGCGACGAACATTTCGCGGCGATCGTTGGGGTCGCGGCTAAAAACAGGGTGCCGGTCCGGATCGGCGTGAACGCCGGGTCGCTCAACCAGGATTTGGTGACTGCCAAAATGGAGGAAAACGCGCGAAAGAATCTTGGCCGGAGCGCCGAGGAAATTCTAAACGAGTGCATGGTGATGTCGGCGGTCCAGTCGACGGAAATGGCGCTCGATCTGGGCCTCACGGAAGAACAGATCATCATCTCCTGCAAGATATCCAACGTCCCGGACCTGGTCGGCATTTATACGGATCTGTCGGAGAAGACCGATCAGCCCCTGCATTTGGGACTCACTGAAGCCGGCATGGGCGTCAAGGGCGTCGTTTCATCGAGCGCCGCGCTGGCGGTGCTTCTGCAGGCGGGTATCGGCGACACGATCCGCGTCTCCCTGACCCCGCAGCCCGGCGGTGACCGCCGCGAGGAAGTCCGCGTCGCGCAGGAGATTCTGCAGGCGCTCGGGATCCGCGCGTTCGCACCGTCCGTCACGGCCTGCCCGGGATGCGGCCGAACCACAAGCACGGTCTTTCAGGAGCTGGCGGAGATGGTCCAGGGATATATCCGGGACCGGATGCCCGAATGGAAAAAAACGCGCGCGGGCGTCGAATCGATGAAAGTCGCCGTCATGGGCTGCGTGGTCAACGGTCCGGGAGAATCAAAAGCCGCCAACATCGGCATCAGCCTCCCCGGCACCGGCGAATCGCCGCGGGCGCCCATTTACATCAACGGGAAAAAATCGGTGACCCTGGAAGGCTCGCAGGAAAAACTGGCGGCTGATTTCCAGGCAATCGTCGAGGATTACGTCGAGAAGACCTATGCCCGCAAATAGCCGCGCGTGCTGAAACTTCCGTCCATCTCCTACCTCCGGCATTCCGCGACGGCGGCGTTCCGGCGTTTTCCGCTCGTTTTATTGAGCGCGTTGGTCTGCGCGGCGGTGTTCATGTGGATCGTCCACCGGGAGTCTTCAGAGGGTGGATACGAAATCGTGCGCCTGATGTTCACATCGGCGCTTGGTATCCCGCTGTTTCTGGTCATCGCGCTGGCGATCGAGCAGACGGCGTGCGCCGCCGCCGTGCGGATCGCCTGCATGGCCGCCGGACTGGTTCTGCTCGGACTTTACCACGGCGCGACGATCGGCACCCTCACTCAAAATCATTACGTGCGCTACTTTCAGCTTGCCTTGGCGGCGCATCTGGCGGCGGCGTTTGTCGCGTTCATTCGCGAAGCGCGGCCGGACCGGTTTTGGCAGTTCAACAAATCGCTGTTCACGCGGTTTCTGCTCTCCACGCTCTATGCCTACGTCCTCTTCTTCGGCGCCGCGCTCGCCCTCTCGGCCGTCGACCGGTTGTTCGATGTCAAAATCAAAGGCGAGGTCTATTACGACCTCTGGATTTTCTGCGTCTTTGTGTTTCAGACCTGGCATTTTCTGGCGGGCGTGCCGGAGATCCACTCACCCCAACTCTCGGCGTCCGACAATTACCCCAACGGGCTGAAAATCTTCGCCCAGTACCTGCTCATCCCGCTGATCACGGTATACGGCGTCATTCTCTACGTCTATCTGGGCAAGGTATGTGTCACCGGGAAATGGCCGGAGGGACTCGTCGGCTGGATGGTCTCGGCGATGGCTGTGGGCGGCATCTTCAACCTCCTGCTTATCCAGCCGGTGAAGGAGCAAGACGGCAACCGCTGGATGCGCGTTTACGAAAAAGTGTTTTACGCGTCGATGGTCCCTCTGATCGGCATGCTCTTCGCGTCGCTCTATATTCGCGTCCGGCAGTATGGATTCACCGAGCGGCGGTACCTCCTGGCGGTGCTCGGGCTGTGGCTGTTGGGCGTCGCGATTTATTTCCTCGCCCGCAAGGCCGCCGACATCCGCCGCATCCCGCAATCGCTCTGCGCGCTGGCGCTGATCACCTCGTTCGGCCCCTGGGGCGCTTATTCGGTCTCGCTCCACAGCCAGATGGCCCGGCTGGAGCGCCTGTTGGTCAAAAACGGGTTGATCAAAGAAGGCAGGGTCGCGAAGATCGAGGGTGTGATCACGTTTGCGGATCGTAAGGAGATCAGCGCCACGCTGGATTACATCATCCGGAACCACGGACTGGATCCGCTGGAGGCATGGTTTGAACCGGAATGGATCGCCGGACAGCGGAAAGAATTTATCGACCATCCCACCTTTTTTGGCGTCACCCGCCATTCGGCCGCGGCATTCACGAAACTGATGGGATTTGACTATGCGGGGGGCCGGTCCGGGGGCCCGTCCGCCCAGCATTTCTACTATCATGCCGACCGGATCAACCGGGAGATGGTTGTAGATGGGTTCGAGACATTGGCGGTCATCCGGTACGGGCATGACACCACGAGTTTGACGCTGATGGGTGACACCTGCCTGGCCCTGCTGGACCGCGAACGCGGAATCATTTCCATCGTCCGCCTTCCGGACGCGCCGCTGGCCGCCATCGACGCCGGGGCGGTGGCGCGCTCAATATGGGAACGGCCCGGGATGGAGAAATTCGGCCACGCGGCAGACTTCTCAGATCTGACATACGACACCGAGACGCCGACAATCCGGGCGCGGTTCGTGTTTGAACGATTGAACGGCGAAGTGGAATCCGACCGCCTGCGCGTCACCAACTATTCAGGCTATTTGCTGTACAGGAGAAAATAGTAAAAGCAGTAAAAGGTAAAAGGGGTCATTCCCTTAGTTTGTTAGTTTTGATCACCTCTTCCAGCCCGTCCAGAAACGGCGTCACGAACTGCCGGACCGCGCGCGCGGCCTGCTCCCGACGAGATCGGTGGGAGGATTCCGGCTCCATGGATAGAACATCCTTCAGGCGCTCGCTCACGGCGAACGATGCCATCTCGACGTACTCGGCCAGATCGAACGCTCCGATCTTTTTTGAGGCGGGGCGATGGTCCAGTCCCGCGATATCGTCGCGGACCTGGCGGATTCGCTCCAGGATTTTGGCGCTGTCGAAGTCCGGGCGGTATCTCCGGCAGCGCGACAGCCTTGATTCGATCTCCGAGCGGTCGGCGCCATGCGTCTTCAAAAACTCGGCTGCGGAAACCGGCGGGTATCCGTGAAGGGTCAGGCCTCGGGGGTTTCCGAGCGTGAAGCACGGAAGGCCGGCCTTTGAGGCCGAATCCTCCATCCACTGCTTGTACATGACCAAAACCCGGTCGGACCATACCTTGCCGCCGCCCGCCGTGTCGAGACGCATGCGGGCCTTCTGGGAAAACTCCTCATAAAAATCCCATTCGGCGGTGGCGAAGCGGTTCTGCAGGCCGTATCGTTTTCCGAATCGCCGGGTTCGCTTGCTGTGGGTGAGGAGTCCCGGATACGACAGATCCACGCCGGCGATGCAGAGGGCCGAGCAGTCGGCGAGCCGGGCGAGGTCGAATCCCGCCGTGATCACGGAACCGCCGTTCTGGAGGAATCCGAAGGGTTGGCCGAGGATGAATTCGAGCAGAGGCAAAAGGCCGTTCCTGAGAACGATCGTGCCGCCGATGTCCGAAAGAATATGGCCTGTCAGAGAAAGGATCCGCGAACCCGCTGGATACTGCGCGGGGATGGTGGGATAGCAAAATGCGTCAAAGAGCAGTGTCGTCTGGTGTGGCGGAAGGTCTGTAAAATCCGTTGCATTCTCCTCCTGGGCATCCATTGCCAGGACGATGTCGGGTTCACAACCCGCCGAGAGCAAAGGCGCGAGGGCCGTGTCGACGGTGATGAGGAGCGCCCCTTCCCGGACGCGCGCAATGTCCGGAAGGACATCGTCCAGGCTGGGGCCGGCGCCGACGAGGACGGCGGGGATGCCTTGAAACGTCGATGTGAAAATCCTGACGGGCGCGGATGACAGGATCTGCGGAAGATTTTGAGTGAGGTTGCCGTTCCACAGATCCCAAAGCCGGACTCGCGTCTGAGTGTCGATGTCCCTCTCGTTGAGACTTTGCGCAAGAACACTGCGCGCTTCAGCCAGCGCCCGGTGGAAATAGGTTCGGTAGGCCGGCAGGGCCAGGATCGACGTGCTCGGCCGACAGCCGGCGTCCTCGCATCGGCGGATCATGATCCGAAATGTTTCCGGCCAGTCCCGGCCGGCGACCAGATGCACGCGGTCGTCGTACAGAAGAGACCGAAGATCCACCGCGGCCAGAACTTCCCGGAGAATCCGGACGTCCGGCTCGATGATGATCAGGGCTGACTGTTCCGGGAGGCGTGCGCGGGCGCCCATGGCGAGGTGGCCGAGGCCCATGCCGAAGATCACCTGCGACCGGTCGGGTTCGAACGCCACGCGGTCCAGGATATGCCGGGCCTCGCCCTCTGGATCTTTCAGGCTGTGCAGGAGTTTGTCGCTCCATTTGAGACTGAACCCGCCGGACGGATTTTCCGAAATTTCGGCATGGCTCTTTTTTCGGTCGGGCAGAAGCTTGACGACCAGCCCGGGATTCCGGTGGCTGATCATTTCCATCTGAGCGCGAAAACGCATTATGTCCAGCATGAAGGGCCCCTGCCTTCAGAATGGAGAAGGCTCAATATTCAATATCCAACACTCATTTTTCAACTTTGAAAACTTGAGCATTGAATATTGAGTGTTGAATATTGAGCCTTCTCAGGACGATAATTCACGGATTGGCTGGAAGGACTTGTCCATCCAACATCTCCGGCGGCCTGAGGCCGATCCGCTCGGCCAGAGTGGGGGCAATGTCGACGGTGTAGACCGTGTCGGAAATCTCAACCGGCGGCCGCGCGGGATCGTACCAGAGGAGGGGCACATGGTTGTCGTAGGAATAGGGTGTTCCATGGCCGGTTCCGTTCGGGTAGCCGGAGGTGTAGACATACGGTCGTGGGATGAAATAGAGATCGGCGCCGATGCTGGGATGAAAGGAGTGCCGAAGCTGTTCGCCGACCGCATTCAGGCGCTCACCCGACATCAGTTGATCCCGGTCGTAGATGCGGCTGATCCAGGTTTCCGACGACGCCCAGAAACGAATGTCCGCCAAGATCGAGGTGTAGGACGTATCGTTGGCGGCCAGATAGGGACGGTCTAGATAGTAAACTTCCCGGCCTTGGAAGAGAAATAATTTTGAGGGGGGACCGTATTTGTTTCGGACTTCGGTCGCGACGCGTTTTTGAAATTCCCGGACCCGGCGGCCGGCGCGCTCGG
>JACQOF010000008.1 GCA_016202645.1 bacterium | reverse complement strand
GTCAGCGCGTCGAACACGTCGCAGACCGCCGTGATGCGCCCCACGACCGGGATCTCCTCGCCCCTCAAACCGGCGGGATACCCCGACCCGTCCCATTTTTCCTGATGCGTCAAGGCGATGGCCTCCGCCATTCTCAGCAATTCGCTCCGGCTCCCCTTCAAAATTTCCGCCCCGATCGCCGCGTGGGTCTTCATAATCTCCCATTCCCGCTCGTCCAGCTTGCCCGGCTTCAACAGGATGTGGTCCGGGATGCCGATCTTGCCGACGTCGTGCATGGGGCTGGCCAGGCGGAGCGTCTCGCTCTCCTTCTCCGGCATGCCCAGGGCCCGGCCGAGGCTTTCCGAATACAGGCTCATGCGGATGACGTGGTAGCCCGTCTCGTTGTCGCGGTATTCCGCCGCCCGGCCCAGGCGCCGGACGATCTCCAACTGCGTCTCGCACAACTCCCGGTTGCGCTCGTCCAGGTCGCGGATCATCCTGTTCGTGTACCGCGCCATGACCCCGAACTCGTCGCGCGAGCTGACCGGCACCCGGCTGTTCAAGTCCCCGCCGGCGACCGCCGTCAACGCGCCGTTCTGGCAGGCGAAGAACCGCCGCAAATTGCGCGAATACGAAACGATCAAGTTGCCGATCTCGCCCAAAATGACCAGACAGACAAAAACCAACTCCTTCAAGACGGACACCCTGGCGGAAGGCAGATCCTCGAAGTCCATTTGCACGATCCAGACCAGGTCCTTCGCCATCACCAGGTATAACACCACCAGCAGGATCGCGACGCTGGCAACAGCCACCAGCGAAAACCGGCGCGTCAGGGGAAAATACTTTTCCGCGGGCCCCGGTTCCTGGCCGGAGCGCTCGAAAACCTCCGAGATCGTCCGTTCCCGCTCCAGCGCCAGGTCGCTGGCGGCGTAAAACCCCAGCGCCATGCACCCCAGGACCATCTTGTAACCGCTCACCAGCGGAAACTCGTGAAACGCATAATTGTAACCGGCGATCGCCGCCCCGGCGGCAAAAAAAGCGCACAACTCCAGGTCGAACTGCGCCCGGACCTGCGACTCATAAGGGATGCGGGGGAACAGGCGCGAGACGGCGAGGAAACGGACAATAAAAACCGCGCCGAAAATCGTCAGCAACAACGCAAACCAACCGGCCAGGTCCAAACGGTCCACGAACGGGCAAACCCTGCCGCCGTAAAAACTCATCACGGCGACGGCAAACAGATAATGAGCGGCAACCCTCATACCAAGCGCCTCCTGAAATTATGCGGAGAGAAGGAATCCGATACCCACGCCCATTCTAATCCATAAACCCCGCGTGCGTAAGAAAACGGCGCGTCGCGCCATGACCGCGAGGAAGACCCTCTCCCCTGGCGGGAGAGGGAAATTGATTTGCTTTTCTCCCCCTTGCAAAGGGGGCTGGGGGGATTCGCTTTTCCCCCTGGCAAAGCCTGTTCCCGCGCAGGCGGGGGCGACCGCGTTGACCGCCGGGAAGTATCATTTGCAAAAGGTTTCCATCCACGCCTCCGCGCAATGATCTCCGGGCGTCATCCCGGCAGACGCCGGGATCCAGCCGGTTTCCATCCACCCTCGCCCGACTTGGAGTCGGGCGGCGCGAAGAAACCTTACAGCTTTTGTGTCAATTGATCTGGTTTGCGTCGGGGGGCTACTCCCCTCCTTTCGAAGGAGGAGAGCGGCCGTCGTATCCTGTCCCCCTTTGGCAAAGGGGGGAGGGGGGATTTGGAACCTCCGCTCCACGGCATGGCGTAATAAATCTCCCCCGACCCCTCTTTTTCAAAGAGGGGAGCGGCCAATCGGCTCCATTTGCAAGGTGGGAAAAGCAAATCCCCCTCGGTCCCCCTTTGCAAGGGGGAAGCGTTATTGCGAGACTCCGCCGAAGCAATCCAGAAAATCTGGATCGCCGCGCCCCCGCGCGGGGGGACAATCCGCCCCAATGCGGAGAAAATATGCCAAGGAAGGCAAAAACCCAATCCACTCGCCCCCCCTTTGATAAGTGGGGGGGCGAGTGGATTGGGTTAGGAGAAACGGGATTGGTCGTTTTTTCATCGCGTGACCCGTACGGGTTGTGGGTTGCTTCCAAGCGCAGGTCTGTTACACTACGCCAGAACAGGCCGAAAGCTATGCTCGGGTTGTGGATTGCTTCCAAGCGCAGGTCTGTTACACTAGAAAAAAAACCATAACGCCGTTTAACTCTGCTGTGGGTTGCTTCCAAGCGCAGGTCTGTTACACTAACCGAGCTACGCCGGTACTCTTCCGCGACGCTGTGGGTTGCTTCCAAGCGCAGGTCTGTTACACTACGACCGATATAAAGCACCGCGGGCGCATAGCTGTGGGTTGCTTCCAAGCGCAGGTCTGTTACACTTGCCGACGCCGTTGCCGCCGACGCCGCCGCGCTGTGGGTTGCTTCCAAGCGCAGGTCTGTTACACTTAGCTTGGTTGTAATGCGCCGAATTTAAAGGGAAATCCTGCGGAGGCGGGAAAGAAAAAACGCGGCGTTTTCAGGCGGGCGGACGTAGATTTGAACATTTTTTTCCTCAAAAAAGCTCCAGTTGGTTGGGCGCCGGCTGGGGCTTTCTTCTTTTTCTTCCCCAGAAATTCTTGATCGCGCCAAACTGCTTGTCGGTGATGGTCAGCACGCTGACCATACCCTCGCCGGGGAGCAGGGACTGCACTCTTTTGGCGTGCACGTCGGCGTTCTCCCGGCTGGCGCAATGGCGGGTGTACACGGAAAACTGCATCATGTTGAACCCGTTCTTGAGCAGGCCCTTGCGGAATAGGCCATAGGCCCGGCGGGCTCTCGCGTCCTCCGTCGGCAGGTCGAACATCACCATCAGCCACATGGTCCGGTACTTGTTGAGGGCCCTCATAAACCCGGATAGTCGATTTCCCTCTCCTCTCCCGCGAAACACCGGTACAGGGAGGCCGTCGTGCGGTGGAGGCCGACCATCAGCGGGCTTGCCGTGTCCTCGAAGCGGACGTCGCAGGCCAGAATTTCAAGCAGGCCTTTCTTGATTTCCTTGCTCAGTTCGGAACAGTCTTCCGCCTCGCTGTTAATCCGATGAACCGCCCGGTCGACGAACACTCGGTAGGGTTCCATGACGTCGTCCGCCAGACCGTAGGCGTTGTAGCGGTTGCAATGGTGGATCCCGATGGTCGGCAACAACCCGGTACTGACCAGGGCCCGCGCCACGCCCGCGCGCAGGACCATGTAGCCGTAGTTCAACAGGTTGTTCGGCGGTTTGCCGAACCGCTCGCGCTTGAACTCCGCGCCCAACAGTTTTTTCCAGTAATACCGCGCCGACTGCGCCTCCAGGTTTTCCGGGTCGCCGGACTTGACCTGCCGGGCCAGGTCGCGCAACCTCCCCTCCTCTTCTCCGATGATTTTAAGAAGCTGGGCCTGGTTGCGGATCTTCGCCTGGACGGTCTGCTTCCATAATTGTTTCTTCAGCGGGGCCGAGGCCTCGATCTGGATGCGGAAACGCTCGGACTGCACGTTGTTGGAATCGAGCGGCAGGAGCAGTCCGCTGGGATGATGGTTGCCGCCGGAGAAAACCACCGCCGTATTGTTGTCCAAAAGCGCGGTGAGGCATCCGTGCGTGTACAGGACCGCCGGATGGTCGATGACCAGCACGCCGATGTCCTCCACCGGGACCTGGCCGACCAGCCGGTCCTCCTGCTTGATCTGGAGTTGGTTGAGATGGACGCTCAGCTTTCCCGGATTCTCGATGGCGACGGTGCGTTTAATCATGCGCCTTGAAAATTCTCCCGATGGGGTCGATGCGGACCTTGATGCCTTTGAAACTTCCTGCCGTTTTAGAGATCGGCTCCTGCTCGAGCGTCGAATCGCGATGTGGCCTCAAAAATATATACTCTCTGTTACTCTTCAAACTCAGCTTCTGCACCCGATGCAGTTTTTTGCTCAGCTCCTCGTAGTCCGGGCCGTTCCAGTCCACCTGGCTTTCCCCCATGTCCAGCAGTACCGTCTCGTTGATGGCCAGCGAGAAAAGGAATTTCCTGCCCTCGCCAAACACGTCCCGCCGGATGACGGGCTCTCCCCGGTCTGCCCGGCGGACGGCCTCGAAAAGCGTGCAGATTTCCCCGCCCTGCTTGCGGTTACCCTTTTTGTCCAAATACTCGAACAGAACGACATGGTGGTTCCCGCCCGGCTCCACGCCGGTTTTGTTCCGTTTGGGCAACAGGACCATGTTGTTCGAGGTCGTGTGGATACGGACCTTTTTGATCGGAATCTTCTCCCCTTTACGGCTGATCATGCACAAGTCTTTAAAGGCATTTTTTGGAATATCGAACTTTTTCGCGTCCGGGTTGACGCCAAGTTCCCGCAGACGGGCCTTGACGATGCCTTTTATGGCTTTATCGACGATTTTCTCAACCATGGGGTGTTCAAGTTTGTCCAGAGGTTTACGCGTAACAAACAGCGGGGCGCCGTTGCCCTCGTCGGTCATCCCGGTCACGCCGTACAGCGTTTTCTCGTGCAGGGGGCCGCTGGCGCGCTTGTTCACCCGGTGCGAGATCAAAATCTTGTCCACCCGGGACTTGAGGCTGTCGCGGAACCCTTCCCAAGGCGGCGGGAAAATCCGGTTCGATGAATCTCTGCCGTACTTGTTGTAGGCGCTCAACCGGTGCAGGACGCCGGGGTCGGTCATGGCGACGGCGGCGGCGTCCACGGCGTGGTGGCGGTGGTCGTCGCGGCTCTTGACGTCCCCGCCGCCCAGGAGGGAGTTCAGGCCCCACAGATGCCGCAACTCCGCCGTGGCCTGTCCCTTGCCGACTTGCACCTTGAACCCCATCGACTCCAGCAGGGACCTCGCCTCCCGGCTGATGTACGCGGTGTCGTTGAGTTGCCGCGCCACGAAATCGTCCGAGACCTCCTTCTGCATGAACCGCTTCCGCTTGGGATAAGGGAACGTTTTGACGCGCTGGAGGATTTCCTCGTGCTGGCGGGTCCCATGGTAAAACTCGTAGGGGGTGTTGTTTCCCTTGCGCCCGTTTTCGTCCACCCGGCACAGAGTTTTGTTCATGAACGAATCGTCGAGGCTCCGGGGCCAGGGGATGATGTGCTCGATATCGAAGGAGCGGTTCTCGGAGAACAGCGCCTCGCAGGAAATCGTGGCGCCGGTGTAGGGGCAAATCTCCTTGCACTCCTTCCATAATTTGTAGCGGAGCCGCGCGTCGTGGGTGGGCTTCACGCCCATCTCCGCCAGCCGCCGGCCGATCTCCTCGTTTTCCTTCCTGCGTCTCAGGTTTTCGAAATGGACTTCCTCCCGGCGCTTGGCCGATAGCTTCAACTCCCGGGCGAGTTCCACGCGGACCAAGGCGGGCCCGCCGTATTTCAGCTTGATCACTTTCAACAGCCGCAGTAATTCGTAGAGCGTCTGCTTGACGATGGGGTTGCGCAGGTTCGCCATGCGCGCGCGGAAATTCCCGATGTTTTCTCCGGCGGTATAACCGGCACTCTCCATGGCGTCGGAAACGGACAGGCCGTCCTCCAAAAACGGGACCAGCTTGTTGATCGCCTTTTTGGACAAGTGCATGTACTTGTCCTCGAAATGGATTTTGGAGGCCAGTTTTTCGGCTTTCTCCTCGTCCAACCCCCATTTGCCTTGGGCGTGGGCCGCCAGCCACTCCGTGTCCCTGGCCTGCATGACGGTCTGGTGGATTTTTTCCCGCTCCGCCATTGGCCGGGCGGACCAGCCCTTGCCGAATATCTTGACGTATTCGGTGTCCGTCCGGTTGCCGACGAGACTTTTCATCCCGCCGCGTTCCAGGTTGAAGACAACGTCCCGCGGCAAACCCAAAAGCTTTTTAATATCCTCAAATTCGATTTTCGGTTTCCGGTCCAACTCGGCGATGAGCAGGGACCGTTTCGCCCCGGCCTCCGGGTCGAACTCCTCGTCCGGTTTCCGGCTGAAGGATTGGACGACGCCGTCCGGGTCGATGAAACTCAGGCGGTTGACCTGTTCGAGGATGCGGAACCTTTGCGCCTCGAACGCGCCTTTCTTGCAACGTTTTTTGTCCGGCTCCAAGGAGCACGGGCCGATCAAGTGGGCAACGGACTTGAGCGGCCTTTGGAAGAAAATGACCCGGTCGCGCAGTTCCTTACCGAGGGCGTCGGTCAATTCGGCGCAAAATTTTTGCTGGGTCCGCCAGAGGAGGTCGAACTCGTCTTCGCACATTTTCCTCAGGGTGTACCGGTTACGGACCCGGTCCTCCATCGGGTCCAGACCGGCCAGGTATTCGCCGAGCGTCCGGCAGTTGGCCTCGTTTATTTTGTTTTGCAGTAACGTGATGGCTTCTTTTACTTTTCCGTCGTCCTTGCCCTTTTCGGATTTTCGTCCGCTTTTGAATCCCCGGCGCTGGTTGAGATGGTAGATGGCCCTGCCGAACTCCAGTTTCGTCAGCTTTTCGTCCAAACCGCGCTTGCGCAGGGCATAAGGGTCGAGCTTGAAAAAAGCGGCTTCTTCCTCCGGCTTGGCGGGAAACATTCCGTTCTGGCGCAAACAATCCTTGAGGTAATCCCGGCGTTGACTCTTTCGCGAATGTTGTCTTCTGGACTGCCGCTCCATCCGGCGCGTTTCGTTTTTGGAAACCTCCTTCCCCTTGGTGTCCCGGTTGACCCCTTCTTGGAAAATACGCGTCCCCGCTCCTAAAACTTTTTTCGCGCCGGGGTCGATACACGCCCAACCGATGGAATTGGTCCCCAAATCCAGCCCCAGGATATACGCCATGGCTCCCCTCCTCCGGAAACGTTATTTTCGCAATTCCGATTTTTCTTGACTATGCCACAATCGCGGAATACAATCAATCTTGGTGTAACAGACCTGCGCTTGGGAGCTTCTCACAATAAGGGAGAATTCTCTCAGGACCGTTCAGCTCCGGCTGAAACCAAGGCAACGCCCCTCCTCGGAGGGGCTTTTTTTTTGGCGGAATTTGCCCGCATGATTGGCGGTCCCTCTGGTTCCCGGCGTTCGCCGGGATGACGGCGGCCGCGTTAGCGTCGCCGCCGTGTCGCCTCCGGGCGCTTGCCCGGCCAGCGTAAACGCTGGACTCAACGGGCTTACCCTGGATGGCGAACAAGCGTCATCGAGGGCAATCCGGGCAGGGCAAACTGCCTCCGGGCGCTTGCCCGGCGCCGCGCATTCTCCTTCCCATTTCCGGGCGGTTGCTATAGACTGTTGAATTAAATATTAAATCTTCAATTTCGAGGTTATTCATGATCAGGAAAAATTCCGTGGTGGGTTTGACTTATTGTTTGACGAATTCCGAGGGGCAGGAGCTTGACCGCGCCGGCGCCGACGAGCCTCTCTCGTATCTGCATGGCAACGGGCAAATCGTGCCTGGTTTGGAAAAGGAACTGGAGGGGCTGGGCATCGGCGACAAGAGGAAAGTCACGGTCTCCCCGGAGGAGGGGTACGGCGAGGTCGTCCCGGAGCTGAAGGTCAAGGCCAAACGGTCGAACTTCCCCGCCGACTTGAAAATTTTTCCGGGCCAGCAGTTCTCGGCGGAGGCGGGGGCCGGTCATACTCAATTCTTCGTCGTCCAGGAAGTCGAGGGCGACGATGTTTTCCTCGACGGCAACCATCCGCTCGCCGGTCAGACTTTGCACTTTGACGTCGAGGTCGTCTCGGTGCGCGACGCGACGAAGGAGGAACTGGCGCACGGTCATGTCCATGGCGAGGGCGGCCATCATCATTGACCGGGTCTGCCCCCGGCCGGGCAAGCGCTAGAAGTTTTTTGGAGCGCTAAGCCTCCCGGCTTTGCATGCAACGCGAGGACGCGTTGCGCTCCATAAGGAGTTTTTCAGAAAACTATTTGGAGGACTTGATGTATGAGAATTCTTCCCCTGCTCGTTGCCGGATTGATTCTGATCGTTTCTTCTCCAAACCTTGCCCTGGGCGAGGAGCG
>JACQOF010000143.1 GCA_016202645.1 bacterium | reverse complement strand
GATTTTCAGTCATCCTCCTCCCCCCTTGGGGGGAGGTTGGGAGGGGGGAACTCCACCCGGAAACCCCCCATCCAGCTTCCCCCTCAAGGGGGGAAGAGGTGAATTTGAATACACTGCCGTCAATAGTCCCGCTCTTTCTTATAGGCTCCAGATTGTCTTATACGAATCCCCCGAAGACGGCGAAGTTCCAGTGTTTCCAGAAAACGTCCACGGACTTGAAGCCCGCGTGGCGCAGCCACAGGAGCTGGTCGGTCAGGGTGTCGTAGATGTCGACCTTGCGTGCCCCTCGAAAGCGGCGGCGGATATAATCTTCGCTCACCCCGCCCGACCGCATGAAATTCTCCCAGAGAGCGAGATACCGTTTCTGGATAAAGGCCGATTCCGACTTGACCATGTCGGCGTTGATGAACGCTCCACCCGATTTCAGACAGCGTTGAATTTTTTTGTAGAGACGCCTCTTGCCGGCCGGCGGCAGGTGATGAATGGCCAGCGACGAGATCACGGCGTCATAAGGCCCGTCAAACGCGGTCGTGTCGAAATCCCCCTGTCTCAGAACACACCGCATCCTGTATCGGTTCAGTCTTTTTTCGGCCTGCCGGAGCATCTCGTCCGTCAAGTCGATTCCCGTCAGGCGGGCGCGGGGAAAGGCGGAAAGAACCCGTTCGGTCAGGATGCCCGTGCCGGGCCCGAGTTCCAGAATATGGAGGCGCGCATTTTTGCGGGGGTGGATCATCCGGACGACGGTCTGATAGAAATCATCGAATCCGGGAATGATCTTCTCCCGGTCGGGCGCGTCGTAATCCTTCGCCCACTTCCGAAAATGCCCCCGGACTTTCTCGGATTTCATCGAAGGGACGATTTTCCGCCGGTCTTCTTCTGCGGACGCCGGGCGCCTTTCAATCGGGGCCTCACGCCGAGGACATGCCGGGCGAAGGATACGACCTGATCGAGTTGGCGGCGGCGGCCGGTCGATTTCATCTGCGACACGCACGCGCAGGCGGCGGCCATCGACTCGTCCAGGCGCGACGCCGGAAAGAAAAGAACGCCGGGGCAGACGCGCAAGGCACGCGTGAGCCGCATCAGCGTCTGGAACGTCGCGTTCACCTGCCCCCGCTCGATGCGGGAGTAGTAGCGCGGATCGATCCCGGCCCGACGCGCGAGGACAGCCTGGGTCGCGCCCATGTCTTTTCGCAAGACGCGAATCCGCCCGCCGAGATGTTTCAACTGCCGCGCCGCAACTGTGACGCTTTTGCCTTTCATGATTTTCATCCTATCTCAACTCGAATGATTCCGATAGTCCCGGCGAAGCCCTAAAACTCGCCTTAAAAGGCGAATTTACCTCTGAAAATACGTCTTTTTCCTGGATTGACTTCCGCCGGGCGCGGGCGACAATGGCCCTATGTGGGGGGCCGCCTTCTGTCGCGGCGGCCATGCGTCCCCCCGGGGCGGCTGGGTTGGTGGAGGGAATTCAAAGATGGCGATGGTCAACACGATTCCGAATCTTATCTCGGAAGAGATTCCTCGTCCCGGAGGCTGCCCGTGTCCGCCCGCTCCGCACGCGCAGGGCGCCCCGGCCGCTTCCGATAACTTCAATAACTTAAGACCTGGCACCGACAGGTTAATGCGGTTGGGAACGGGCGCCAGGACGCCCTTCAACCCGGCACCCTCTATGCCCTCAACGGATAATCTTGCGAACTCTCGCCCGGTCAATCGACCGATGAGGGGTCCCCTGTGCGTGAGGGTTGCGAAGGGGGCCGAGAAATGACGATAAGGATTCGATGCGGGCAGCGCGCCAATGTATTGATCTTCTCCCTTCTGGCTGCCGCCTTCTGGCTTCTTCCGGCAGACGCCGCCGTCTGGTACGTCAACGACACCTCCACCGTCGGGGACTCCTACACGACGTCCGGAGGCGCCGACACCCAGCCGGGTACGATTGGCGCGCCGCTGCGGAATATCCAGATGGCCATCGACAGCGCGGCGTCGGGTGATACGATTTACGTCGACCGCGGTATTTTCGATTCGTACGTGACGGTCAATACGGCCGAAACCGCCGGCATCAACATCGACAAGGACAGCATTGCCATCATCGGCATGGATGCGGGGGCGACTATCATCGATCCGCCGGGGGCGTATACGACGATCGATCTGTACGGCGTCTACGCTGACACGCAGACCGGCCTGCTGATCAAGAATATCGGTGTCACCGGCGTGTATGGCGGCATCTTTTTCTACAATGTTGACGCCTCGACGATCGAAAGCGACAGCGCAATCTCGTGCGGGTATAACGGTATTTTCCTGCGCACCGATTGTGAGACCAACACCATCAGGAACAACACGGTCAGTTCGAATTCGTCCTCGGGTATCTATCTATTTTCGAGTTCGGGCAACACGGTCACGAACAACACAGCCGGTTCAAATGCGGACTACGGCATCTGGCTGAATACGAGTTCGGGCAACACGGTCACGAGCAATACGGCCGCTTCGAACACGGACTACGGCATCTACCTGTCGTCGAGTTCGAACAACACCGTCACGAACAACACGGCCAATTCGAATACACAATACGGCATCTATCTGGTTTCGGGTTCGAGCAATACGGTCACGAACAACACGGCCGCTTCGAATACGATCGCCGGCATCTATCTGGCTTTGAGTTCGAACGCCACGGTCACGAACAACACGGCCGCTTCGAATTCGTCCTACGGAATCCGCCTGTTCTCGAGTTCGAATAACATGGTGGTTCAAAATGACCTGAGGAACAACACGGAGTACCAATTATACATTCACGGCTCGTCCTCCTCGGACACGGTGCAGAAGAACAACGTGATGCCGTCGGCGACCAACTCTGACAGCGGCGTGTACAACAGCACCGGCAACACGTTCGATTTCTCACGCAACTACTGGAACACAACCGACTCGCTTGCCATCTACAACAGAGTCATTGACACCAATCCAACGAAGTTGGTCATCTACCAGCCCTACCGCCTCGGCACGGTCGACACGACATCGGGCGCGGATACGACCGCCCCGACGGCGCCGGACAGCGTCGCGATCATCGGCTCGCCGTCAGACACAAGCATCATCCTCGAGTGGTCGGCCGTCACGGCTCTGGAGGAGGCCAACGGCGGCGCGGTGGGGCTGTCGGGATATCGCGTCTATCGGAGCACGGTGAAGGACACGTCGTCATGGATTCAGGTGGGGCAGACGAATTCCTTGACGATCCGTTATCAGGACACGGACGTGACGATCGGCCAGCGGTATTACTACCGAGTGACTGCGTTTGACACCCCGGCCCTTGTCAACGAAAGTTTCTTCTCCGACTCCCAGCCGTCGGACAGCGCGGTCCTGAGCACCGCGGTCAGCATTTACGTCAACGACAACTCGACGACCGGCGATTCATGGGCGACGGCGGTGGGCTCTGACCTCACCGGCAATGGAACAAAGCAGAAGCCTCTCCTGACGATCACCAAGACGTTGCAGTTCGCGACGGCCGGAGACACGATTTTCATCGACAAAGGCATCTACTCGGAAACAGTGGTCATCGGAGCCGACTCGATCAGCCTGATCGGCAAGGACTCCAACGCCACCGTGATTGATCCGCCCGGCACGGCGGGAACGGCCGGCGTGTATGGCATCTACGCCGCGAACCGGACGGGGCTTCTCATCAAGACCCTCGGTGTGACCGGCGCGTATTACGGGATTTACTTCAACAATGTCGATTCCTCGACCGTCTCGGGCGACAGCTCGTGTTCTACCGGATATGGCGGGATTTATCTTGCGAACGGTTCCGACGCCAACACGGTAACGGACAACACGACCGATTTCGCCGGATCCTACGGCATCGAGGTGGATGCGAGTTCGTTCAACACGATCAGCGGCAATACCTCCAATTCGAGTTCTCAAGGCATCCAGCTGACGACCGGATCGAACAGCAACACGTTGTCGGGCAACACGACGAATTCGCATGCGAACGTCGGCATCGCTCTGACGGGGAGTTCGAACAACACGGTGAGCGGCAATACGGCCAACTCGAATACGAACTACGGCATCTTCCTGGGAGCCGGCGCGAATAACAACACGCTGAGCGGCAATACGGCCAAGTCGGGCCCGAACTACGGCATCGGCGTATCGTCGAGTTCGAACAACACGTTGTCGGGCAACACGGTCGCTCTGGCCGGGGCCCACGGCGTCTATCTGACCGCGAGTTCGAACAACACGCTGTCGGGCAACACGGTCGATACGAATTGGTATTCCGGCGTCTATATGGAATCAAGTTCGGACAGCAACACGGTGACGAACAACTCGATCCGATGGAACACCGGGTTCCACGGCATCCATCTTTCTTCGAGTTCGAACAACACGGTGATTCAGAACGACATTCAGTTCAACAAGGTCTACCAGATCTACATTGAAGGGACTTCGTCGTCGGAAACGGCGGCGAAGAACAATTTCGCGGCGTCAGGGACGAATCCCGACAGCCTCGTCTACAACGGTTCGACGAGCGCATCCGCCGTTTTCACCTTCACCCGCAACTGGTGGAACTCGACCGACACGGGGCGGATCAAGAAGACGATATCCCAGGCGTCGAACGGCGATTCGGTGATCTGGCAGCCCTACCGCCTCGGCGTCGTGGACACCACCGCGGGCGCCGACACGGTCGCGCCGCTTGCGCCGGATACGGCAGCCGTCACGCCGAGCGACACGTCCCTGATCGTCTCGTGGGCGGAGGTCACCGCCAACGAGGACGGAAACGGCGGGCCGCCGGGCGCGTCGGGGGGATATACTATATGGAGAAGCGAGGTCAAGGACACGTCGTCGTGGGGGCAGGTCGGAAGCGTCGCGTTCTCGTCCGGCCAGAAACAGTTTCAGGATACCGGCGTGTTCGCGGGTCGCGTCTATTATTACCGCGTCACCACATGGGACGGTGTCACGCCCATTAGCAACGAGAGCTTCTACTCCGACTCCCAGCCCTCCGACAGCGCGCCGTTCACGAGTCAGGTCAACTGGTACGTCAACGACGCGTGGACCGCCGCCGACTCGTACACGATCGTCTCCGGCAGTGACACGGGCGGCAACGGCTCGATCGCGTTTCCGTTCCGGACGATCACGAAGGCCATGCAGTTTGCGACAGCGGGGGACACGATCTACGTCGACGCGGGGTTGTATGCGGAGACGGTGGTAATCGGCGCGGACTCCATCAGCCTGATCGGCAAGGACTCCAACGCCACCGTGATCGACCCGCCGGGGGCGGCGGGGACGGGCGGCCTCTATGGCATCTACGCGGCGAGCCGAACGGGTCTTCGCATCTCGTCTCTCGGCGTGACGGGTGCGTATTACGGGATTTACTTCAACAACGTTGACCAGTCGACAATTTCGGGCGACAGCGTGACGTCGTGCGGCTACCATGGGATTTTTCTTTATAGTGGTTCCGACACAAACACGTTGAGCGGCAATACGGCCAGTTCGAATTTGCAGTTCGGCATCATTCTGCAATCGAGTTCGAACAACACGATAAGCAACAACACGGCAGGTTCAAATCCACAATCCGGCATCTTTCTGGAATCGAGTTCGAACAACACGATGAGCGGCAACACGGTCGGTTCTAATACGCACGGCATCTATCTGTATTTGAGTTCCAACAACAACACGTTGAGCGGCAACATGGCCAGTTCGAATGGGAGCAACGGCATCTTTCTGGAATCGAATTCGAACAACAACACGGTGGCGAACAACACGACCGGTTCGAATTCGTCCTCCGGCATCTCTCTGGTTTCGAGTTCGAACAACACGTTGACGGGCAACACGGCCAGTTCGAATTCGTCCTACGGCATCTATCTGAGTTCAAGTTCGAACAACAACACGCTGACGAGCAACACGGCCAGTTCGAACTTGGACGGCATCTTTCTGAATTCGAGTTCGAACAACAATACGTTGACGAGCAACACGTCCACTTCGAATTCGTACTACGGCGTCTATCTGATTTCGAGTTCGAACAACACGGTTGTTCAAAACGATGTCAGGAACAACAGTATATATCAGGTCTATATCGACGGCATATCCTCCTCCGACACCGTGCAGAAGAACAACATCGTTCCGTCTGGGACGAATCCCGACAGCGGCGTGTACAACGGATCAACCGTCGATACCGCCGTATTCACCTTCACCCGCAACTGGTGGAACTCGACCGACACGGATCGGATCAAGAAGATGATCTATCAGGCGTCGAACGGCGACTCCGTGATCTGGCAGCCGTTCCGGCCGGGGCAGGTCGACACGACTGCGGGCGGCGACACGACCGCGCCGGACGCGCCGGACACGGTGGCGGTTTTGTCGAGCGACACGTCCCTGATTGTGTCGTGGTCGGTGGTGACAGCTCTGGAAGAGGCCAACGGCGGCGCGGTGGGACTCGCGGGGTATCGCGTTTATCGAAGTCCGGCCATCTCCGACACGTCGCTCTGGGCGCAGGCCGCGCAGGTCGGCTCGGGCGTGACGCAGTGGCAGGACACGGAACCGTTCGTGGGCAAAGTCTACTACTACCGCGTGACCGCCTTCGACGCCGCCTCTCCATATATAAATGAGAGCTTCTACAGCGACTCCATCCCCGGCGACAGCGCGCCCTACACGTCGCAGACCGACTGGTACGTCAATGACGGCTCGACCGCCGGCGACTCGTTCACGATCGTCTCCGGCAGTGACACGGGCGGCAACGGCTCGATCGCGTTTCCGTTCCGGACGATCACGAAGGCCATGCAGTTCGCGACGGCGGGGGATACGATTTTTGCCGATGCGGGGCTGTACGCCGAGACAGTCATCATCACCGCCGACTCGATCAGCCTCATCGGCGCTGACTCGAACGCGACTGTTGTAGACCCGCCGGGCGTGAATTCGACGAGCGGCCTTTACGGCATCTACGCGACGAACCGAACGGGGCTTCTTGTCAAAAACATCGGGGTGACCGGCGCCTATGTGGGCATCTACTTCTACAATGTCGACCTCTCGACGATTTCCGGAGACAGCGCATGTTCCAATTGGAACCAGGGAATCAATCTTGACAACGGCTCCGACACCAACACGGTCAGCGGCAACACCGCCGGATGGAACGCCGGCGGCGACGGCATTTTTGTCGGGTTTGGCTCGACCAGCAACACGATCAGCGGAAACACGGCCGTTTCGAATTCAAACCGGGGCGTCTATATCTACATCAGCGCGGCCAACACGGTGACGAACAACACGGCCGCTTCGAATTCGCAGACCGGGATCGAAGTGAATGGAGCTGCGGCCGCAAACAACACAGTGAGCAACAACGCGGTCAATTCGAATACGAACCGGGGCATCTGGCTGAATTCGGGCGCGAACAACGACACGCTCAGCGGCAATACGGTCACTTCGAACGGCGGCGACGGCGGCATAAAAGTGGAGGGTTCGAACAACAACACAATCAGCAACAACACCGCAGATTCGAACACCAACAACGGCATCTGGGTGTATAACAGTTCTAACAATACGTTGACGAACAACACGGCCAGTTCGAATACTAGCCGAGGCATCCTCATCTCCCAGTTTGCGTCCTCGGCGATCAACAACATCCTGAAAGGCAACTCAGCCAATGCGAATGCGTATTACGGCGTCGATCTGGGTACGGTTTCGAGCAACACGTTGATCGGCAACATGGCCAGGAACAACACGTACGCGGGTGTTTACGTGAATGATTCCGATACCAATTTCCTCGTCCAGAACGACATTTCCGGAAACGACACGGGCGTCTGGGCGGTCGGCGCATCAAGCAATAACACGCTTTCGAAAAACAATATCAGCGACAACAATGTCAACAACATCTACAACCAAGCCGGCCTCGCCCAGACCCTGACCCGCAACTGGTTCGGCTCGGCGGATTCGGCGGCAGTCGCCGCGAAGATCGCGGACACGGCAAGCGCGTGGCAGCCCTTCCGCCTCGGCGTCGTGGACACGGCCGCGGGCGCCGACACGACAGCGCCGGACGCGCCGGACACGGTGGCGGTTTTGTCGAGCGACACGTCCCTGATCGTGTCGTGGTCGGCGGTGACGGCTCTGGAGGAGGCCAACGGCGGGGCGGTGGGGCTTTCGGGGTATCGCGTTTATCGAAGTCCGGCCATTTCCGACACGTCTCTTTGGGCGCAGGCGGGGCAGGTCGGCTCGGGCGTGACGCAGTGGCAGGACACGAGCCCCTTTGTCGGCAAAGTCTACTATTACCGCGTGACCGCCTACGACGCCGCCTCTCCATATATAAATGAGAGCTTCTACAGCGACTCCATCCCGGGCGACAGCGCGCCGTTCACGTCCCAGACCGAATGGTACGTCAATGACGGCTCGGCGGCGGGCGACTCGTACACGTACGCGACGGGTTCGGACATCAGCGGCAACGGCTCGAAGCAGACGCCGTTTGCGAGCATCCCGCGCGCGATGCAGTTCGCGACGGCGGGGGACACGATATGGATCGACGCGGGGTTGTATGACTCGTACGTAACCGTCAACAGCACGGAGACGGCGGGCGTCAACATCGACAAGGACTCGATCGCGCTGATTGGCGCCGACTCGAACGCCACCGTGATCGACCCGCCGGGGGCGGCGGGGACGGCCGGCCTCTACGGCGTTTACGCCGACACGCGGACCGGCCTGACGATTTCGAACCTTGGCGTGACGGGGGCCTACATCGGGATCCTGTTGGTGAACGTCACGGCTTCGACGATCGAATCGGACAGCGCCGGATCCAACGGTCTCTACGGGATCCAGATACGGGACGGCGCTGACACCAACGTCATCCGGAACTGCATCGCCGGCGACAACGGCAACGAGGGCATCGACGTGCTCTCGAGCGGCTTCAACACCATCAGCGGCAACACGATCCGGTCCAACGGCACGGACGGTCTTTACGCCACCGGCGGGGGCGGCCCGAACACCTACGACAACAACACCATCGCCGCGAACGGCTTCAGGGGCCTCAGCCTTTCGAACACGTCCAATCACACCGTTTCGAACAACACGGTGACCGCCAGCGCGCAGGAGGGGATCGCCATCCTCGGCGGCGCGAGTGGCAACACGATCGAGGGCAACCTCGTCGCGTCGAACGCCCAGGCCGGAATTCTTCTGAGCACCGCCTCAACCGGAAACCGTGTCCTGCGCAACGTCTCAAAATCCCATGCGGGCGAGGGGCTGAAACTCACCAACGCCGATTCGAACCTGATTTCCCAGAACGAATTCCACGCCAACGACACGGGCATTCACATCACCGGATCCTCCGCGGGAAACACCATCTCGCGCAACAACCTCATCGAAAACCTCGTGAGCAACCTCCACAATCCGGGCGGACTCCCTCAAACCCTCACCCGCAACTGGTTCGGCTCGGCCGACTCGGTCACGATCGCGGCCCGTATCAACGACACGCCAAGCGCGTGGCAGCCCTACCGCCTCGGCGCCGTGGACACGGCGAGCGGGGCCGACACGGTGGAGCCGCCGTCGCCGTCCAATCTTGCGGCCGACACATCGACGAGCGGGCAGGTGACGCTGACGTGGAATGACAATTCGCTCGAGGAAACCGCGTTTCGCATTTATCGCGACCTCGTCTTCGACACTTCCTCAAAAACGCTCCTCAAGGAACTTCCGGCCAACACCACATCCTACGTGGACTCCGGCGTCACCGCGGGCGTCACGTACTATTACAGCATCACCATATTGGACTCCCACCTGACGGGAACGCGATCGTTCGAGAACGAGGAATTTTATTCCACAGCCGTTTCGGCCGTGCCCACTCTGCCGGCCAACACGAGCGGCAAATGGTACGTGAACGACGAGTCCGCGTCCGGCGATTCGTTCACCTACGCCGTCGGCAAGGATACGCCGACGCTCGCCAACGGCAGCGCGGCGTATCCGTGGCGCACGATCACCTACGCGCTCGCGCAGGCCAAATCGGGCGAGACGATTTACATCGACGCCGGGACTTACACCGAGACCGTCGTCATCGACACCGACTTCGTCGCCTTGATCGGTAAAGATTCGAACGCGACCGTCATTGATCCGCTCGGCGCGGCGGGGACGGCGGAGCTATACGGGATTTTTGCGGACACGCAAGTTGGGCTGACCGTCAAAAACATCGGAATCACCGGCGCGTATGACGGGATCCGTTTCAACAACGTGGACAATTCGCTCATCGAGGCCGACAGCGTCAGCTCCTGCGGGAACTACGGGATCATGATCCAGTACGGGTCGGACACGAATACCGTCAACGCCTGCGTCTCCAATGCGAACACGTGGGAAGGCATCCATCTCTATTTGGTCTCGGGCAACACAGTGAGCAACAACACGGCCTCGTCAAATGCGGGCAAGGGCATTCTGGTCCACCAAAGCTCGGCCAACACCATCAGCGGCAACACCGCCGATTCCAATGCGCAGGACGGCATCGCCCTTCAGACGTCCTCCGACAACAACACTGTGACCGGCAACACGACGAACTCCAACACGGAGGACGGCATCTGGCTGCAGTCGAGTTCGAACAACGTCATCCAGCTCAACATCGCCGCGTCGAACGCGGAGGCCGGCATTTACGTGGAAACCGGCGTCGCGAATATCATCGCCCACAATCTGATCAGGTCAAACGTCGAGATCGGACTGGGGCTGGACGCGTCCGACACGAACATCGTCCAGGCTAACGAGATCACGGGAAGCGAGACGGGACTTCTGTTCTATAACGCGTCGAGCGGCAACGTCGTCTCCAAAAACAACATCCTCGCCAACAACGTCACAGATATGATCAATTCCGGCGGCCTCGTCCAGATTCTCACCCGCAACTGGTTCGGCTCAACCGATGAAATGGCGATGGCGTCACAAATAAGCGACACAGCAAGCGCATGGCGCCCGTACAGACTCGGCGTCGTCGACACCGCCCCCGGCGCCGACACGACCGCGCCCTCGCCGCCGACGGGCGTGGCGCTCGACACGACGACAACGCCGGGCGCGATCACACTCACGTGGGCAGATCCGACGATCAACGAGGAGACGAACGGGACGTTCGCGTTCAGCGGGATCAAAATCTACCGGCTGGCCGGGGGCGTGCCCGACACGACGAACTGGGGCAATCAGGCCGGCGTTGTGAAATATCTCGGCGGCGGATCTCTGACGTGGACCGACACGGACGTTCAGCCGGGCGTTGCGTATTACTACCGGCTCACGTCCTACGACGCCGCGCCGTTCATCAACGAGTCCTGGTTCACCGACACAAAATGGGCATCGCCGGCGCTTGCGCCGAATTCGAGCGGCGTCTGGTACGTAAACGACGTCCATACGGGAGTCGAAGTCTACACGTCCGCGGGCGGCTCGGACACAAGCGGCAACGGCACGGCGGCCAATCCGTACCGGACGATCTCTTACGCGCTCTCGCAGGCCAAATCGGGCGACACGATCTACATCGACGCCGGGCTTTACTCCGAGACGGTCGTGATCGACACGGACAACCTGAGGCTGGAAGGCGTCGATTCGGCGGCGACGCGGATGGAACTGGCGGCGGCCGACTCGAACGCCGCCGTCAACGTCGGCATCTACGCCGACACCCAGTCGGGGTTGGCGATCAAAAATATCGGAATGAAATACATGTACGAGGGGATCCAGTTCAATAATGTCGATTATTCATTCATCGAGAATGTGACCGTCGAATACAGCGGCGACCGCGGCATCCATCTTATCGCCGGCTCCGACACCAACACCCTGACATCAAATCTGAGTTCAAACAACACGGACGACGGATTCGGCCTGGAATCGTCGAACGGCAACACGCTTGCATCCAACGCGAGCCTGAACAATTCAAGTCAGGGGTTTTTCCTCAATTCGTCGAACAACAACACGCTTTCGTCGAACACAAGTTCCGGGAACACGAGCATCGGGTTTTATCTCTGGACCTCGTGCAACAACAACGTCTTTACGTCGAACACCAGCTCCGGCAACGCGGATGACGGCTTCGCGCTCGAATCATCGAGCAACAACATCTTCGATTCCAATACGAGCATCAACAACGGCGATAAGGGATTCGATCTTTATCTGACGTCGAACGGCAACACGCTTCGCGGCAACGCCGTTTCGGCGAATGCGTCCTCCGGCGTCCGGCTCTGGGGATCCGATGCCAACGCCATCGTTCAAAATGTGATCTCCGCCAACGACACCGGCGTCTATATCGCCAGTTCCTCGGCCGGGAATGTCATTTCCAAAAACAGTATCCTGCTGAGCGGCGTGAATCATGTCTACAACAAGGGTGGCATCGCCCAGGTCATGACGCGCAACTGGTGGGGGACGGCCGATGAGAGCGCAATCGGCGCGAAATTCTCCGACACCGCGTCCGCGTTCATCCCCTATCGCCTCGGCGATGTTGACACCGCCGCCGGCGCCGACACCACCGCCCCCGCGCCGCCGACGGGGGTGACGTTGAACGCCGCCACGCCCGGCCAGATCACGGTGGCGTGGACAAATCCGGCGGCGAACGAGGAGACGAACGGCGGGGCGGTGGGGTTCGCCGGCGTTCGGATTTACCGCCTGCGAAACGCCGTCGACACGACGCACTGGGCGAACGCGCTCGCGTTCACGACGAGCGGCGCGAAATCGGACTGGGACGACACCGGCGCCAACGACGGCGCGACGTATTATTATCGTCTTTCGTCGTTCGACGGTTCGTCGATCGTCAACCAGAGCTGGTTCACCGACACGGTTTTTGCCGCGTCGATTGTAAACGGCCCGGCGTCGATTCAGATCGTCAGCGGCAACCACACGCTCGGCCAGTCGGGAACGCAGGTCGGCGTCGTCTTCAAAGTCCTTGATACAGGATCCACCCCGATGGCGTCCGAGACCGTGACGTTTCAGGTGACGTACCCGTCAGGCGGAGGCGGCGCGACTCTGCAACTTGGTTCGGCGGGCGGCCCGACGGACGCGGGGGGCATTATCACCGAGACGATCACGCTTGCCTCGACCGGCGACGTGTTCCGCATCAAGGCGTCCGCAAGCCGCAACGCCGCCGCGAACGCGACCGCCACACTCTACGCCGACGGCCGGGACGTGCCGGACTCGACGTGGAAGATGGTCGGGCCGAACAAGAAATTGCTTTCGACCGCGCCGACAATTGTGACGGGCGATTTGGGATCGACGGCCAAGCTTTACGAGTGGCGGGAGGACAAGGGCGTCAACTCATCCATCACCGCCGTCTCGACCAAATATCACGATCCCGCCGCGATCGAGCGCGGCCGGGGGTTTTGGGCCAAGCAGACCAGCGGGACGTCCAAACGCTGGGTGGTTGACGAGGGGACCCACGGGTCGGCCGGATTCGACACCATCAATATTCCCCTGCACGCGCAGGGTACCGGCTGGAACCAGATCGCGTCGGGGCAGTATTTCTACATCGACTGGCAAAAATCCGTGAGGGTCGACACCGGCATTGCGGCCGTCGGCCCGCAGGATGACACGTGGGTGAGCAATTATCTGTGCCATATGCTCTCCGTCGATTCGGCGCATACGTCAGGCGTTATCAGCAAGATTTTGTACTGGTACACCGGCTCGGCCTACGAGTGGGGCCCGAACACGCTGGCGGCGCCGGGCGGCGCGATCGTGGACGACACGTCGACCGTGCCGGGTGTACAGATGAAGCCGATGGTGGGCTTCTGGGTCAAGGCGTCGCAGTCGTGCACGCTGTGGGTGTTGCCGAATCCGGCGGACGTGGCGGACACGGACGCGGTGATTCTTCAGCAGTCTCCGGTCCTCGGTCTCCGGT
>JACQOF010000141.1 GCA_016202645.1 bacterium | reverse complement strand
GGCGCTCAGGCGAATCCATTTTTCAAAATTACCATCAGGTCGTCCGTCTCCGGGTGGTCGGGCCGGGTGGCGGCGGTGAGAATCGACGGGTCGCGCAGAAGCCGGAATTTCAGGCGCAGAAGAATCGGCACGGCCGGGACGTTTTCGGCCGGAACAAATTCTCCGGCGGCGGCTGAATGCGCCTCGATGACCGGGTCGAGAACCCCTTCGAATAGAATTTCCTTCGACTCCGTCACCCCGATTCCCTCGGCGATGACATACCGGACCATCCGGTATGCGGGGCGCAGGGGGTCGGGTTCAAAAACATAGCGCATCCGTAATTTCAGCCGGTGACCGGCCAGGTCGCCGTAGGAGCTGAACGAAAAGCCGCTGAGGCGAGGGCCGGAGGTTTCGAATGAGAATTTGGACTGGCTGACGTCCAAGCCCATCTGCAGAATTTCCCGGATCATGATCTCCCGGCGCAGGCGGGCGACGGTCGATTCGGCGGCAGACGCGGTTTTCCGGCAGTTTGACAGGACGCCACCGAGAAGGACCGAGAGGAGCGCGAGCAGTGAAATGGCCAGAAGCACCTCGATCAACGTGAATCCGGCGCGCCGGGAAGTCCGCTGGTTCATTGATACCGCCTCACCCGCACGCCGTCGGTCTGGCCCGTCGGTACGACCTCAAGTTCCACACTGCGGATCCGGATGGGGCCGACGTCGATATCCTCCGCGCCGAGCGTCAGGATTTTCGCGCCCGTTGTTTTTTCGTCCAAGCCCGGCGACTGCACAGCCTGCGCCACGACAGCCATGTCCTCGGACGCGCGGATGAGCCGGAGGCTCTGGCGCAGGAGCGAGAGGGTCGGCACAATCACCAGCGCGGCGACGCCGAAGGCGACGAGAAACTCGATAAGGGTAAATCCTCCGCGCGGGGAATGAACGGATTTCACCGGACCGGTTCCAACCGCACGTCGCCGAGCCGGTTCAGCCGCCACCAGACCGGCTCGCCCTGCTGAGGATAAAGTTTCAGCGAAAACGGCGGCAGGGACCCCATCGGGGTAAAGGCCAGTTCGGGTTCCCGATCCGTGGCCCGGCCCTCCTCCTCGACGTCTTCGATCCGGTATCGCGCAAACTCGAACGAGGCCACGGCCGTGTCGGCGATGAGCAATTTCACGGCATTCGGCGGAACGATTTTGACGCGAAGGGGCTTGTCCTCCGGGCGAATCATCCCAAGCGTTGCGCCGCGAAACCGGAAAGGCCGGTCCCCCGGCGGACCATCGGACTTCCGCTCGGATAAAGTAACTTTGGAGCTTTCGAGGAGGAACTGATCGAATTTTCGAAGTTCGCGGTCGTCCGGCCGTTCCACAAACGCCGACAGCCGGGGCGACGCGAGGGCGAGGACGACGCCGATGATCGCGAGAACGATCAGGAGTTCGATGAGCGTAAACCCGCGGGCATATTCAATCCGCAATCCGCAATCCACAATCCGCAATCTCATTCAGGGCGTCTGATCAGTCTGCAGATTCCAGCTTTCAATGTCCGCGTTGTCTCCGTCGCCGCCCGACATGCCGTCGGCGCCGTAACTGATGATGTCGAAATCCGGGTCGTTCAGGCCCGGCGAGATGTAGATGTATTCGTTCCCCCAGGGATCCTTCGGGACGGATTTCTGTTTCAGGTATCCGCCCTCCCGCCATTTTTTGGGAACCGGCTCGATGTCCGGCTTTTTCACCAGCGCGGCGAGGCCCTGCTCGGTTGTCGGGGGACGGTTGTTGTCGAGAGCGTACAGTTCCAGCGCGGTTGAAAGACTTTTGACGTCCGCCGCCGCCATGACGCGTTTGGCCCCGCCCAGGTGCCCGATGATGCGCGGCGCGGCGAGCGCCAGAATGAGGCCGATGATGGCGACCACGATCAGGATTTCAACCAGCGTAAAGCCGCTCTGCCGGGGCTTGGGGTTCACCGGATCGACCCTGACAGTTCCATGATCGGCAGAAGGACGGACACCACAATACCGGCGGCGAGCAGTCCCAAGCCGCACAGGAGCAGAGGTTCCAGTAGCGTCGCGAACCTTTCAAGACGTCTTGCCACCTGGTCTTCCAATGTCGCCGCGCAGGCCGCGCAGGCAGATCGAAGCTGTCCGCCGGACTCGCCCGCGGCCAGGAGTTCGGACGGCACGTCCACGAAGACGGGCTGTTCCCGGAGGAGGGCTGTAAACGACCGGCCGCGTTTCACCCCGTCGCGCAGGCCGTCAATCACAGGCGAGAGTTCCCGGTTGCCGCCCGCCACCCTCGAAACGTCCAGGGCCTTGACGAGATCCACGCCGCTTTCCAGCAGAACGGCCAACGCGGCCAGCCATCTCGAAAGATACATGTTTCGAATGACGCCGATGTGCAGGAGCATCCGGGCTTGAAGACGGCCGCCTGTTTCCGTCCGGGTAAAAACCAGCGCGCCGGCCAGGGCGATGACCAGCAGAACCGCGACGTGGGTCCCCCAGGCGTTAATAAATCCCGAGACCGCGAGCAGTCCCCGCGTGATCCACGGCAGGGGCTGTGTCGATCCCTCGAAAATCCGGGACAGTTGCGGCACCACAAAGGCGAGGAGAAATCCGATCACGATCATCGACACCGTAAAGACGATGCACGGATACATGAGAAGGCCTTCCATCCGGCGGCGGAACGCGTTTTCTTTCGCCAGCGCGTCGGCCGCGCGCGTGAGCGTCTCCGCCAGCCGGCCTGATTCCTCGCCGACGCGCATGCCGGCCAGAAGCGAATCCGGAAAAATGCCCGTGACGGTCGCGGCGTCCGTCAGAGACTGCCCGCCTTCGACGGCGCCCGACATCGACAGAAACGCCGACCGGATACCGGCGGACCGGGCGCGGGAAGACACCGACTGAAGGGAGGGGAGTAGAGGCAGACCGGCCTTCAGGAGAATCGACAAACTGCTCAGGGCGTCCTGGAGGGCGGTCGACGAGATTTTTCTTTTGTGAAGCCGTTCGACCGGCTCAACGGCCAGGACCGAGGTCAGGCCCGTCCGGCGAAGTTTAACCCGCGCGTCGGCCGGGTCCGAGGCCATCACCTCGCCGCGCTCCAGCAGACCAGTTTTGGAAAGGGCCTCGTACTGAAAGAATGGACTCATTCTGCTCCGCCTCGGCTGCCGCTATCGCTTTTGGGGGCTACGCAGAATGGGATCCGCCCTCCGAAGCCCCCCGGAGCGTCAGCGTAGTCCCGGCGAAGGAGGGTCATTCTGCTCCGCCGGGAGTACGCTTGCGCTTCTGGGGGCTACGCAGGATCATAATATTTTCAGAATTTCCTCGACGGACGTTTCGCCCGACGCGATTTTTTCGAGGGCGTGGACGCGGAGGGGCTTGAATCCCTCCTGGGACAGAATCTGGCGGAACCGGGATTCGTCGAATCCCCTGGCGATTTCGTTCTGCAGGGTCGGCGATATCGCCAGAATTTCAAAAACACCCGAGCGGCCCCGGTATCCGCTGTTCAGGCACGCTTCGCATCCCTTCGCCTCCCGGACCTCCTTCACCTTCCCGCGCGCCTCCGGAAAAACCGCGAAAAAAGCCTCCGTGGGCAGGCCGGTCGCGGCGCACACGCAGAGTTTCCGGACCAGCCGCTGGGCCACGACGCCCACGAGGGACGAGCCGATGAGAAAGGGCTGGACGCCGAGGTCCATGAGCCGCGCGACGGCGCCGACGGAGTCGTTGGTGTGGAGGGTCGAAAGAACGCGATGGCCGGTGAGCGCCGCGTGGACCGCGAGGTCCGCCGTTTCCCCGTCGCGGATTTCGCCGACGGAAATGGTGTCGGGATCCTGGCGGAGGATTGACCGGAGTCCCGACGCGAACGTGAATCCGATCCGGGGCTTGACCTCGATCTGGCTGATCCCGTCGAGCTTGTATTCGACCGGATCCTCCAGCGTGATGATGTTGGTGCCGGGATGATTGAGCATCTGCAGGAAGGAATACATGGTTGTCGATTTGCCGCTGCCGGTCGGCCCGGTGAGAAGCAGGATGCCGTTGGTGCGGCGGAGCATTTCGTCGAGTTTCACCCGCTGAGGTTCCGTAAGTCCCAGTTCCGCGAGCGACAGGAGCGTGCCCCTGTCCAGAAGCCGGAGCACGACGCGCTCGCCGTGGGCCGCGGGGACGACGCTGACGCGCACGTCGATCTGGCGGCCTACGTTCCGGAGATTGATGCGGCCGTCCTGCGGCAGAAGTTTTTCGGCGATGTCGAGCCGCGCCATGACCTTGATCCGGGAAACGACCGCGGGATGGAGACTGCGGCTGTAAGTCCGGACCGGATGCAAAATCCCGTCGACCCGGAACCGCGCCGTCACGTCGTCTTCGCCCGGATCGAAGTGGATGTCGCTGGCCCGGCGGCCGAGCGCGTCCGCGAGGAGAGAGTTCACCATCCGGATCACCGGGGCCTGGACGGTCACGTCGATGTCCGACCGTTCCTCCGCAACCTCCTGCGCCATCTTCGACAGCTCCTCCGGGTCCATGCCCAGATCCACACCGGTATCTCCGGAAATCAGCGCGCGCGCGGCCCGCTCGAGGCCCTCGTCCACCACCGACGGGTCGAGGGGAACGCACTCGACCGGAGACTGGTAAAATACCCGCAGGAAGCTGAGTACTTCCGCATCCGGCAGGCCCACCACGCCGATCCGCACGGGCGGGCCTGGCTCGAGCGGGAGGATTCGATGCTCCTTGAAAAAGGAGAGGTTGGCTTTGTCAAAGAGCTGCGAGACTCGCGATGTCTCCGTCATGGGGTTTTCAAAAGGAGGGATTCGGACGGGGAGGCGCCCGGCGGCGCGACCCGCTCCGGAGATTCGCTCTGTTTTTCCAGCGATATTTTTTCCAGGTCCTGGACCGTGTTCACGATTTTCGGCGTGATGAAAATCAAAAGATTCGTGAGCTTGTCGGCGTAGACGTCCTTCCGGAAGAGCCACCCGATCAGCGGGAGCTTGGAAACAATCGGGACGCCGCTTCGGCCGAATGACTTGCGCTTGCCCAGGATCCCGCCCAGCACAGCGGTCTGGCCGTGATCGATGGTGATGGTCGTGGAGAGGTCGCGGTTGGTGCGGGTCGGCGCGCCGATCTCCGCGATCGATTTGACCTCCTGGACCGCCATCGTGAAATCGAGCGTGACGTGCGGATCGTTCACGTGGGGCGTGATGGAGAGGTTCGTTCCGACGTTTTCAAAGTTGAAAGTCCGGGTCACCGAACCGGTGGGCGTGACCTGGCTGTTCTGCAGGATGGGGATGACGTCGCCCACGGAAATCTTCGCCAGCTCGTTGTCCTTCACCAGAAGATGGGGCGTTGACAGCACGTTGAAGTCCTCATCCTTGAGCATTGCGTTAAAGGTCGCGCCGAAATCGCTTCCGGCCTGCGCGACGCCGACGCTGAATCCCTCCGAGCCTTTGTTCACGCCCGTCAGGATTCCGGCGGCGCCGGTCAGGGTGCGGCCGCGTACGCTGTCTGTCTTGTCGAGCAGCCACTGGACTCCGATGCTTTTCGATTTGTCGAGGGACGCTTCGACCACGTAGACTTCCAGCCACACCTGGGACTTGGCGTAATCCAGTTTCTTGATGACGGTCTCCAGTTCCGCGTAGCGCTGGGCGTTGGCGGTGATGATGAGGGAATTGGACTGCTCGTCCGCGACGATCCCGATCCGGTCGGCGCCGGTCTGGTCCTTGTAAAGGGTGTTGAGCTTGTCGGCGATCTTCAGCGCGTCGGCGTTGCCGATTTTGTAGATGTGGATGTTCTCGGCGCGCGGGACGCTTGGCTGGTCGATCTCGGCGACGAGTTTCGACACGAGCGCGATGATGCGCGGCGAGACGGATGAGAGGATCACTGATCGGCGGCGGGAATCCGGGATGATTTTGAAATTCTCCGCCGCATAGCGCGCCGCACCGACCTGCAGAAGTTCCCCGACCAGCTTGGCGACGGCCTCCTCCGAAGCGTATTTCAGCGGCAGGACCGTGAGCTGGACGTCGTAGGAGAAATCGGTGTCCATTTCCTTGAGCAGAGACTCGATCCGGCTGATATCCTCCGGCTGGGCGGCGACCCAGAGCTGGTTGACTTCGACGATCGGGATCGTCAGGTAGTCGGCTTTGCCAAGGAACGTCGCGAGCAGAGCGTCGAGCCGGGTCTTGATGTCCTGGACCTTGGCGTATTTCAGCGTGAAATACTTGAACGTCACCTCGCCCTGCAATTCCCCCAAACGGCGGATCAGGTCAAGAACCTTGTCGATGGTTTCCCGCGTATCGGTCAGCAGGATGAGGTTCAATTTCGGCAGGACCTGGAAATTGTTGTTGGGCGAGACGTAGGTGGCCAGGATCCCGCGGATTTCGTTGCTCGAAAGGCGCGGATCGAGCCGGATGACTTGCGTGATGTATTCCTGCGAGAGGCCCGACGTCTGGGTCGAGTGGGTCGGAATGTTTCCCCGGAGGGCCACCGACGAGGCGACGACTTTCCAGCCCTGGTCCATTTTGACGAGCGTGTATCCCCGCATGCCGAGGATCTGGCGGGTCAAGTCCATCACCTGGGACATCGGCACGTCCGCAGGGCCGGACATGATCACCTGGCCGCTGACGCTGGGGTCATAGAGGATGTTTTCGCCCGTAAGCTCGCTGATGCCCTTGAGAAAATCCTTGACGTCCGCGGTGAGGTTTACCTGGACGATTGGCTCGGGCTTCGGCGGCTTCGGGGGTTCGGGCGGCGCGGCCGGTTTTTCGGCGGCCTTCGGCGGCTCCGGCTTCTCCGGGACGGGCGCTTTTTCCTCCTTGGACTCCGGCTTCTTCGGCGCCTTTATTTCAGCCTTCGGCTCTGACTTTGTTGACACTGGAGCCGTCTCAGCGGATTTGGCAACGGCCGGCTTAACGTCTTTGACGGCCGGCGGCGTGGTCATGCGCTTCGGGGGCGCAGGCTCAGGCGGGGGGACTGTTCTCATGAGCGTCATGACCCGCGCGGCCTGGGCTGACCCCGGGAATTTTTTCTGGAGCTGTTCCGCCATGGAATGGGCCGACACGGTGTCGACGAGGTCCTCGATATAAATACGGAATTGAAAATAGAGCGCCTCCGGGTCGTCCCCGGCGGCTTCGAACGCCCTCAGCGCCTCGCCGAGCCGGCCCTTTTCGTAAAGGGTCTTGCCCTCTTTCAGGTAGGCGGCGGACGGCTGGCCCAATGAAACAGCGGGGATCAACAGAAAGGCGGACGCAGCCGCCGCCAACGCGGGCAGGAGGCGCCTGCCGCGGCCGAAAAAACTACGGCTTGAAATCAAGCACCAGCTCCTTCTCGGCGCCCTGCCGGTCGATGGTGAAAGACACCCGGTCCGAACCGCGAATGCTCTCCCACAGGCCGACCGATTTTTCGACACTGTCCATCTTCACACCGTTGACCCGTTTGACGATGTCGCCCTCGCGGAATCCGAGCAGGTCAAAAAATGGTTTTCCGCGCGGCTTGATGTTGTTCAGCTTGAATCCGGCGATCTGCCCGCCCACGGCGTGCGGCTGGACGTTGACCCAGGAAAAGATCTGCTCGGCGCTGTTGTTCAGCATGCGGTTGACGGTCGCCCGGGATAGGAGCGTCGAACCGGCCCCGCGATCCTCGGACGGCGCGGCGGATGACTTCGTCAGAGACGGAATGGTCGCGACGTTCAGGTTGTCGTTGACGATGTATTCCTTCGATCCGTTCGAAAGGTTTTTGACCATCACCCGGCTGCGGTCGACCTGCAGAAGTTCCAATCCCGCCCAGGACGGAGCGCCGGCCCACTGATGTCCCCGGCGCAGCGCACGGACGTCGCGGGTTCCGGTTGTCAGCTGGAGCAGAGCCACGGAGGAGGCCGAGTGGCGGCCGACGAATGTGCCGATGAGTTCAACGGGAAGCGAAGAAGTTTGGGGCGAGGAGACAACCGGAGCCTGGACTGCCGCGGGCGCCGGCACAAACCCGGCCCCCGACAGCCGCACGGGTCCCGGCTGGGTGCGCTCGATGCCGATCCCGGGAAGGTCCGGCAGAACCGGCGCATTCGCCCGGTCCAGCCGCCACGCCAGATATTGCGTGACGATCAGCGCTCCGCCGAAGGCGGCAAGCACGCCCGCCGCCGGAAGGGCCCACGGATGCGTCACCACCCGGTCCATCGTTTCCTTGATTTCCCCTGTTGACCGCCCGCTCGATTTCACCATGGCAAATTTTTTATGCTATGTCGCAAGGGGCTTCCCTGTCAACCGCAGAAAGGCCCGGGACGCCGCCAGGGCGTCTTCCGGAGGCTCCCCTAATAGCGCGAGAAGACTGCGTCCGGGCGAAGCTTCACAGAGAAAAATTTTGACGTGCGGGCGGGGACAGCCGGTATACAGGACATCCGAGCCGCGCACGATCCGGTCGTCCCGCCGGACGACGCCGGCGCGTTCCAAACCGTCCTGGATCGATTTCATGAGGTTGTCGCGGTCGACGACTCGGCGGGTTTTGCGGTAGAAAAAACATTTGATCTCGATGTCCGCCGTCTCGGGAAAAGCGGGCACGCGCCAGACCAGGCGCGCGCACTGCGCTACCTTGTCCTGGTAGGCAAGCGACCGGCGCGCTTTCGCGTCAAGCCACTTGCCCCGCTGGGTTGTGCGGGCTTTCGGGAGGGGATCGCCGGGGACACAGACGTAATAGATCGGGCGTCCGGCCGAGGTGATGACCGGATTCCGGGCGCCATTCAAAAAATCCGGATCTGAAAAATCAGCCGAGGTGGGGGGCAAGCTGGGCTTTTTCAAGCCGGAGGTTCTCCGTTTTTTCCCGCAAACCTTCCACAATCTCTTCCGGGGCGTTGTCCAGAAACGCGGAGTCGGCAAGCCGTGCCTCATTTTTTCGGATCAGGCCGGCAATTTCATCCAGCCGGCCGCGGAGGCGGGAGCGTTCTTTTTCAAGATCGATAAATTCTCCGACGCCGACGTGGACTGTGAATGACGGGAAGGCGCAGGAGGCGGAAGAATCCAGCGCCGCCGCGTCGTCCCGGAAGTCGCACCGCGACCGGCAGAGCCGCTCGAAGAGAACGCCCGAGGCCCGGAGAAAAGCCTCATCGGCGGCCGCGCCCGGCGCGGTCCGGTTCATCCGGACAAGGCTTGTGACGGTCTGGTTCGGCGGAACGCGATAGAGCGCCCGAATGTTTCGGATCTGGCGGATGAGATCGATGGCCGTGGACAGGCGCTCGTCCACCGGCTCAAACGCCCGAAGGGCCGCCGAGCCGGCGCGGGGGAAATCTGTCAGCGCGATAATGCCTGGCGTCCCGCGATCCTGACGCAGACCGCCCGGAAGATGCGCCCATATTTCCTCGGTGACGAAGGGCATGAAGGGATGCAGGAGTTTCAGGCATTCGGCCAGGATCAGGCCGAGCGCCGCCCGGGCCTGATCGCGTGCGGCGGTGTCCCCGCCCATTAGAAAGATTTTCGATATTTCGATATACCAGTCGCAGTATTCTCCCCAGATAAAATCGTACAACCGGCGCGCGGCGGCGTCGAATTCGTAGGCGTCGAGGGCCGCGCGCGTGTCGCGGACGGCGGCGTCCAACCGGCGGAGAATCCACGCGGCGCACGGATCGCCGAGGGGATGGCCAACCGGACGGGGCGCGAATTCCGGCGGGAGCGGACAGGGATGTCCAGTCCCCGAAGCTCCAGACTCAGGAAATCCCAGGACGGGATTTCCTTCCATCTGCGAAGGGGGCGGATCGCCGAGATTCATCATCACAAACCGCGTCGCGTTCCAGAGCTTGTTGGCGAAGTGCCGGTAGCCTTCGAACCGCTGTTCGCTGAGCTTGATGTCCCGGCCCTGCGCCGCGAGCGCCGCCAGGGTGAAGCGGACGGCGTCGGTGCCGTACTTGTCCATCATGACGAGGGGGTCGATGACGTTGCCTTTCGATTTGCTCATTTTTTCGCCCGTCTCGGTCCGCACCAGCGCGTGGATCGGCACGTCCTTGAAGGGCTCGCGTTTCATAACGTGGAGACCCATCACGATCATTCGCGAGACCCAGAAGGTCAGAATGTCAAAGCCGGTCGAAAGAACGCTCGTCGGATAGAATTTTTTCAGTTCCGGCGTCTCTTCGGGCCACCCGAGCGTCGAAAACGGCCAGAGCGCCGACGAAAACCACGTGTCGAGCACGTCTTCGTCCCGCCGCAGGTTCGTCGACCCGCAGGCCGGACACATCCGGGGTTCCTCTCTGGACACGATAATCCCTTCTTCTGAATTGTCCTTTCTCCCTCCACACTCGGAGCAGTACCAAGCCGGAATCCTATGCCCCCACCAGATCTGCCGGCTCACGCACCAGTCCCGGATGTTTTCCATCCATTGGAGATAATCGGTTTTCCATTTTTCGGGATGAAGTCTGATCCGGCCGTCTTTCACCGCCGCGATCGCCGGCTCGGCGAGCGGTTTCATACGGATGAACCATTGTTTCGAAACGTAAGGCTCAATCGGCGTTGAACACCGGTAGCAGTGCCCGACGCTGTGCCGGTACGGCTGTTCGATCCGGACGAGCAGTCCCTCCGCCTGCAGGCGCTCGACCACGCCGCGGCGAGCCTCGAAGCGGTCCTGACCGGCGAACGGCCCGGCGCTTTCGTTCAGGGTGGCGTCGGGGTTGAGGATGTTGACCAGCGGAAGATTGTGGCGCTGGCCAACCAGAAAGTCGTTGGGATCATGAGCGGGCGTGATCTTGACCAGGCCGGTGCCAAACGACGGGTCGACGTACGAATCCGCAAGGATCGGAATTTCGCGGTTGACGATCGGAAGGCGCACTGTCCGGCCGACCAGCGCGCGGTGGCGGTCGTCGTCCGGGTGGACGGCGACGGCTGTGTCGCCAAGCATCGTTTCGGGCCGGGTCGTGGCGACGACAACGCCGCCTTCGCCGGACGTGAACGGATACTGAACGTGATAGAACGCGCCGTCAATCTCGCGGTAGTTGACTTCGATGTCCGACAGCGCCGTTCCGCAGCGCGGGCACCAGTTGACGATGTAATCGCCGCGGTAGAGGAGCTTCTCCTCCCAGAGACGGACGAACACTTCGCGGACGGCGTTCGAAAGGCCCTCGTCCATCGTGAACCGGGTCCGGGAAAAATCGCAGGAACAGCCCAGCCGCCGGAGCTGTTCGAGAATCCGGCCGCCGTAGGTTTCTTTCCACTTCCAGACGCGCTCGAGAAATTTTTCGCGGCCGAGGTCCCGCCGGCCCACGCCTTCCTTCGCGAGTTCGCGTTCGACAACATTCTGCGTCGCGATCCCGGCGTGGTCCGTGCCCGGCAGCCACAAAACCTCAAAGCCGTCCATCCGTTTATAACGGGCCAGAATGTCCTGAAGCGTATTGTTCAGCGCATGACCCATGTGCAGGCTGCCGGTGACGTTCGGAGGGGGGATCACCATGCAAAAAGGCGATTTTTTTGACGCGGGATCGGCACGGAAACAATCCGCCGCCTCCCACTTCAGCCGGATGCCCCTTTCGACGTCATGCGGCTCGTAAGCCTTGGGAAGCGCTGTGTCCAAGGCCGTTTTGGCGGGAGGATTCAGGTCGTCATTCCCGCGAAAGCGGGAATCCAGACCGATCACAAGCCAGACTGGATTCCCGCTTTCGCGGGAATGACAACGAGGGATGAATAGTCACCGGCTTTTTTTCTTTCTGGACCGGTATAGCTTGTACTCGATCCCGTCAAGGATGGCCTGCCAGGAGGCATCGATGACGTTTTCGGACGCGCCGACCACGTTCCAAGTCGTGCGGCCGTCGGAAAATTCGATGAGGACCCGCACCTGCGCGCCGGTGCCCGCCGTCGCGTCCAGCACGCGGACTTTGAAATCGGTGAGGTGGACCTCCGTGAGTTCCGGATAAAATTTTTCGAGGGCCTTCCGGAGCGCGTTGTCCATGGCGTTGACAGGACCGTTGCCGTCCGCGGCCGTGTGTTCCTCGCGGTCCCCGACCCGGACTTTGATGGTGGCTTCGCACCGCACGCCGCCGCTGTTCTCGCGCTCGTTGATCACGCGAAACCCAAGGACTTCGAAAAACGGCGCGGCCGGCTCCAGCGCGCGCTTGAGGAGCAGTTCAAAACTCCCGTCCGCCGCCTCGAACTCGAAGCCGGCGCTCTCCAGAGTCTTCACCCGCTCCAGCACGGTCTTCAGCGCCGGGTTGTCCTTCTTGACCTTGTACCCGAGCTGTTTGGCTTTTTCGTAGACGTTGCTTCGGCCCGACAGTTCCGACACCAGGACCCGGCGGGCGTTCCCGACGAGAGCCGGATCGATGTGCTCGTACGTCCGGGGATTTCGCTGGACGGCCGAGACGTGGATGCCGCCCTTGTGCGCGAAGGCTGACGCGCCGACGTAGGGCTGGCGGTGATTCGGCGTCAGGTTGGCCATCTCGGAGATGTAGTGGGACAGATCCGAGAGTTTCCGCAGATGGGCGTCGCTCAGGGTCGTCCGGTATCCCATTTTCAGCGCCAGCGCCGGGACGATCGAGCAGAGATTGGCGTTGCCGCAGCGCTCGCCGATGCCGTTTACGGTGCCCTGAACGTGCACGCACCCGGCGCGCACGGCGGCGATGGAATTGGCGACGCCGGTCTCGGCGTCGTTGTGGGCGTGGATTCCCAGCGGCGTGGAAATCTCCCGCTGGACGGTCTCGACCACGGAACTCACTTCGTGGGGCAGACGCCCCCCGTTGGTCTCGCAAAGAACGATGCAGTCCGCCCCGCCCTCGGCGGCGCTCCGGATCGTCGCCATCGCGTAGTCGGGATTGGCGTAGTAGGCGTCAAAAAAATGCTCGGCGTCGTAGATGACCTCGCGCTTTTTCTGCTTCAAAAATCGAACCGAAGCCTCGATCTGCCTGAGGTTGACGTCAAGCCCGATCCGCAGGGCCTCCGTCACGTGCAAATCCCAGCTCTTGCCGAAGATCGTCACGGTCGACGTCCCCGTCGCGATGAGCGCCCGAAGGTTCGGATCGTCCGCGGGACGGTATTTTGGATGAGCGGTCGAACCAAACGCGCAGATCCGCGCGCGACGCAGAGGAACCCCCCGGATCAGATTGAAAAACTCCATGTCCTTGGGATTCGACCCGGGCCACCCGCCCTCGATGTAGTCAATCCCGAACTCATCAAGCCTGGCGGCGATCCGAAGCTTGTCCTCGAGCGAAAACGAAATCTTCTCCGCCTGAGCCCCGTCCCGAAGGGTCGTGTCATACAGATGCACCAATGGCATTTCGACCGTCTCTCTCATAACGGCCAGATTATCATGAAAGCCGCAACCGTTGCAAAGGCGTGAAAGTCTGAATCTCGACACCGTCGACAAAGGTCTGACCGGAAAAAGATATGATACCATCCGGGGATGCGGTCGGCGGAGGATGGGAGGGCGGTCCGGCTCAAGAAAGACCGGGGGAAATCTGTTTTGCGGCGACACCCGTGGATTTTCTCGGGCGCGGTGGAGAATCTTTCTGAAGCCGCCGACCCATGGATGCCGGTGACCGATCATGCCGGCCGAACTCTGGGCTGGGGACTTGTCTCGCCCAAATCCCAGATCCGCGTCCGGATGTGGACCTTCGGCAAGGCCGCCGCCGATTTCGAGGAACTTCTGAGAGACCGTCTCCGGACGGCCGGCCTCGCCCGAGGGCCGCTTCTGGCCCGGACGGACGCCCTGCGGTACGTGAACAGCGAGGGCGATTTTCTCCCGGGCATCATTCTCGACAAGTACGCCGACACGCTCGTGCTGCAGCTCTTGACTGAAGGGACCGATCGAAAACGCGAGAGCATCATCCAAGCGGTCCGGGACGTCTTTGACGAGCCAGGCCTGTTCGAAAAAAGCGTCGACCGTAAGGAAGAAAACCTGCCGGACCGTCTGGAACGGGTCGCGGGAGAGGAACCTCCGGCGACCGCGCGGATCCGGAAAGAAGACCTGACGTTTTTTGTGAATCTCCGTGAAGGCCACAAGACCGGGATGTATCTGGATCAGCGGGAGAATATCCGGATCCTCCGGCGGTTTTTGGGGGAACGCGATCACCCCGCGCCGCGGCTCCTCGATGCATTCTGCTTTTCCGGCGCATTCGGCGTCTCGCTGGGAAAACACTTTCATGAAGTCGTTTTTCTTGACAGTTCCAAGGCGGCGCTGGAACTGGCCGAAAAAAACTGGCGGGCCAATCATCCGGGCGAGGCGCAGTTCATCCGCGGGGACGCATTTCAATTCCTGAGACGGCCGGACCTCGGCTCCTTCGACGCTGTCATCCTCGATCCGCCGGCGTTCGCGAAGAAAAAAGTCGACGTCGACCGCGCCTGCCGGGGATACAAGGACCTCCAGCGGCTGGCGATGATGCGCCTCGCGCCCGGAGGGATCCTCGCTGCGTTTTCATGCTCCCACCACATCGACCAGGACCTCTTCCAAAAAGTCCTCTTCGCCGCCGCCATCGACGCGGGCCGGCCGGCCCAAATCCTCGCAAGGCTGGGCCCGGACACCGACCACCCGGTCAGCCTGGACCACCCGGAAGGGCATTACCTGAAGGGATTCCTGCTCAGGGTGTGTTAGCCCGGGGTTCCGGTGTCACCCGTTTCTTTTAAATCTCCCCGAAATCGACGGCAAATGCATCGGCTCGATCCACTGATAGAGCATCGGGACGACCAGGAGGGTGAGCAGGGTCGAGGAGACAATTCCGCCGATGACGACGGTGGCGAGCGGGCGCTGGACTTCCGCGCCGATGCCGGTGTTAAGCGCCATGGGGAGAAAACCGAGGCTGGCGACGAGCGCGGTCATCAGCACGGGGCGAAGGCGCGTTTCGGCGCCGGCGGTTACCGCTTGATCGAGCGGCATTCCGGATTGGCGGAGCTGGTTGAAGAATGTGACAAGGACCATCGCGTTTAGAATCGCGATGCCGGTGAGGGCGATGAATCCGACCGCAGCCGAGATACTGAACGGGATGCCTCTTATATATAGAGAGAACACGCCGCCTGTCATCGCGAACGGGATGCTCACATAGACGATCAGCGCCTGGCGAAACCGGCCGAACTGGCTGATGAGCGCCAGGAAAATCAACAGCAAAATCAGAGGGACGATCACACGAAGACGAGCGGTCGCGCGCTCCAGATTCTTGAACTGCCCGCCCCACGAGAGACGATAGCCCGCCGGCAGCACGAGTTTAGCCGCCAGCGTCTCTTTCGCCTCGGCGACGAAACTCTGGATGTCGCGGTCGGCCGAGAGGTTGATGGCGACGGCGGCGTACCGCTCGCCCTGATCGTGCGCGATGGTGGTCACTTGATCCCTCTGCTCAATATCGGCCAGCGCCGAGAGAGGCACGGATCCGCCGTCGGGCAGGCCGACCGGCAGGCGCGTGATTTCGTCCGGAGTCTTGCGATAGCGGTCGTCCAGCCGGACGACGATCGGAAACCGCCACTGATTTTCGTAGTAACTGCCGACCGGGCGGCCGGCCATGGCGGTTTCGAGAAGCCAGTTGACCCGGCCGAGATCGACGCCGTATCGCGCCAGCTTTCCGTCATCGGGCCGGACGCTCAAGACGGAACTTTTCCGGAGCGCCGTGAGGCCGTCAAGCTCCACTTCCGACGCGCCCCGAATTGTTTCGACGGTTTGCTTGGACGTCTCGAGGAGCGCCATCAGCGTTTCGAGTTCAGGCCCGTAGATACGAAGCGACACGTCGGCGCGGGTGCCTTCGAGGATCTCGGAGAAGCGCATCTCGATCGGCTGGTTCGCCATGACTTCCTGGCCGGGCGCCTCCCGGTCGATCGCCTCGCGGATCGCCTCGAACAGCTCATCCTTCGTGC
>JACQOF010000140.1 GCA_016202645.1 bacterium | reverse complement strand
TTTCACATCGAGCCGATGCAATCGCTCACGTGGCCCGACCAATGCTTCGACCGGGTCTTTTCGATTTCCGTGTTGGAACACATTCAGCCCGCCGCCGATCAAAAAAATGCGGTCGAGCAGATGGCGCGGGTTCTCAAACCGGGCGGACTTATGCTATTAACCCTTGATTACGCCGAGCGCCCCATACCCGGAAAGTCCGATGTGTTTCTGCCTGCGGACGTCAAGCGGGTGATCGAATGGTCCGGCCTGTCGCCGGTTGAAACGCCGGTGTTCGACGTGGGCAACTGGGATGCGTATCTGGCGCAGTTGGCGGAGGTTTATGGAATGAGCATCTGCGGATACAGCGCGTTTACGTTGGTGTTGAAGAAATCGGGGGAGAAAACATGAAGGTTCTGGTGACAGGTGGCGCCGGCTTCATCGGGTCGCATATTGTGGACGCGCTTCTGGCCGACGGTCATCGCGTGATTGTGCTCGACTCTCTGCACCCGCAGGTGCATCCAACACGGCGCAAGCCCGCCTATCTTTCGCCGAACGCGACTTTTGTCCGAGGCGACGTCCGGAACGTCCGGCTTCTGGGAGACCTGATCTCGAAAGTTGACGTGATTTACCATGAGGCGAGTCTTGTCGGTGTCGGGCAGTCCATGTACGAAATCGATGCATACGTCGACATCAACGTCCGCGGCACCGCCATCCTCCTGCATCATCTCGTCAACCGCAAACACCGCGTTCGGAAACTGGTGGTCGCGTCAAGCATGAGCATTTACGGTGAGGGCGCGTACCGGGCGGGGCGCCGCCTGGTGCTGGAGGCGGTCCAGCGTGATCCGGGGGATTTGCGTAGAGGCCGATACGAGCTGCGGATCCGACGCTCCGCCTTAAAGCCGGCGCTGACGCCGGAACACAAGAGTCTCGATCCGACGTCCATCTACGCCCAGACCAAACGAGATCAGGAGGAGATGTGTTTACTGATCGGCCGGACCTACGGCATCCCGACTGTGGCGCTCCGGTATTTCAATGTCTTCGGGCCGCGCCAGTCTCTCGACAATCCCTACACCGGCGTTCTCGCGATTTTCGGCACGCGTCTTTTGAACCGGCATGCGCCGCTCGTTTTCGAGGACGGCCGCCAGACTCGGGATTTCATCCACGTCCGGGACATCGCGGCGGCCAATCTCTCGGCCCTCCTCTCAGACCGCGCCGACGGCCACGCCCTCAACGTGGGTTCCGGCCGGCCCCGGGCGATCTTGGGCGTTGCGAAGGACTTGGCCGATGCGATGGGCCGTCCGATCCAGCCGAAAATTCTGAAGGAATACCGCACGGGCGACATCCGCCACTGCATCGCGGACATCAGCCGGATCCGGCGGCTCCTGGGTTGGGCTCCCCGGGTAAGTTGGGCGGAGGGGTTAACGGAACTGGCCGACCAGATTCGCGGGGTGAAGAGCCGCGACCGGGTGGATGCGGCGCTGGCGGAACTTTCGAAGCATCGTCTGCGTCACCGCCTTGGCTTGGGAGGGAGAAAGGGAGATAGGGAGAAAGGGAGATAGGATAACCCTGTTTGAACAGCACCAATTCTGTTTTGACTTAAAATCCCGCCTTTCTCCCTTTCTCCCTATCTCCCTCACGAATTATTGTTTAAGGTCGAGCAGAGTCCCGAGCATTTCGTCGGCGGTGCGGATGGTCTTGGTGTTGGCTTCGAATGAGCGCTGATTGACGATCTGGTCGACCATTTCTGTCGCGATATCGACATTTGATCCTTCCACTGTCGCTGGAATCAGAGTCCCGAGTCCGCCCTGGCCGGGTGCGCCGGGGAAGGGCGCGCCGCTGTTTCCCGACGTCCGGAGGAGGTTATCGCCTTCGCGGATGAGCCCGCCCGGATTTGTGAATCCGGCAAGCTGAATCTGTCCGAGTTCATCCAATGTTCCATCCGGCATCACCGCGCTGACCCTGCCCCGCGCCGTCATCTGGATGGCCTGCGCGCCGGGCGGCACGGTCATGGGTGGCTGAAGGACGTTGCCCTTCGAATCGACGATCTGGCCCATGCCGTCCAGGTTGAAACTGCCGTCCCGGGTATAGGACATCACTCCGGCTGGAGATTGGACTTGGAAATATCCATTTCCAGCGATTGTCAGATCCAGCGCTCCGCCCGTCCGAAGAATCGGCCCCTGGTGCGTGAGGCTGTCGATCGAATCAACTTTCGTGCCCCCGGTCCGGACATCCGCCTGCGTCGCCCGCTGGGCCTTAAAGCCCGTCGTCCGAAGATTCGAGACATTGTTGGCCGATACGGCCTGTCGATCAACCGCGGCATGGAGCCCGGAAAGGGAAAACAGAAACGTGGAGGAGATGCTCATGGGCGTAATTGTCTAACGGCCGACCAAAGAAGTCAAACCGGAATAACTCAAATAACGGAATAACTCAAATAACTCAACCTCTGGGGATATGTTGGGCGGTCAACCGAAGTTTATCCAAGCCGGGTCGCTTAAGCGGGGAGCCTTTGAATGCGGAACGAAAGGCTTCCACGGACATTTCCCGCAGATTCGCCGGTTCGATGGCTCGGTAGGCGGGTCGAGGCTGGAACCGGGTTTCTCCGCCCTTGCTTTTGTTCCACGGGCAGACTTCCTGGCAGATGTCACATCCAAAGAGATTGCCCTCCAGATGTTCGGAGATCGTTGGCGGCAGGTCGGTTTTGGTTTCGATGGTGTGGTACGAAATACATTTGGTGGAATCCAAAACGTACGGCGCAGCAAAAGCTCCGGTCGGGCAGGATTCAAGACACAGCGTGCAGGAACCGCACCGTTCGACTGCGGGGGGGTCCGGCGGCAGGTCGAGGTCCGTCAGGATGTCGGCCAGTAGAAAATAGGAACCGTATGATTCGTTCAGGATCAGCGTGTTTTTCCCCATCCAGCCGAGGCCGGCCTCCGCGGCGAAACTTTTTTCCGGAATGGGGCCCGTATCGATGTAACGCCGGGTTTGGGCAACCGCGCCGGTTAGTCTGGAGGAATCCTGTTGGATGAATTCTTCGAGTTCCCGAAGAGGCGCGTCCAGAACGTCGTGATAATCGTCCCCCTGGGCATACCGGGCGATATGCCGTCCGAGTCCCCGATCCGCCTTTTCTCCGGGGTGCTGCGCGGCGAGCATTACGATGGACCGCGCCCAGGGAAATTGCCGGCGAACATCCTTCCGAACTTCAGCGGTCCGCCGGAGGTAGGCCATTTCTCCCGCGTATCCCCGGGCAAGCCACTCGTCCAGAAACGCGGCCTTGGGCGGCGGCTTCGCCGACGCTATCCCGGCAAGATCAAACCCGACGTCCAGTGCCTTCCGCCTAATGGCTATCGATAATTCGTCCAGCTTGATAGAAGCACCTCGCTCACCCTTTCGACCCGGATACCATCAGAGGAGCCTTAAAGCTCCCCTGCGTATACCGGGGGGGATATACGAAGTGGAGCCTTAAGGCTCCCCTGCGTGAACCCCAATCCTTACTGCCGACAATTTTCTATTGAAGGCTTCCTCGGTTAGCGCCGGTCTGGCGTTTTCCGTAGGGACCGGCGACTGCAGGCGGATCCAGGAGACACAGCCGCCGTATTGGGTTTTGACCGGCAGGTCGACCGCGCGGGGCAGTCGGTAGACCCGGACGGCCAGCGCCGTCAGGGATTCGCCGGGCCGGAAGGAGAATTTTTTCTTGAGTTCGTCGACAGTGTAGATGTACTCTGGCGCGAGCCGTTCCAGGGTTTTCTCGGAAGAGACCGAAAATGTTTCGACCACTTGCCCGAAGGAGCCGATCCGGACGATGCCTTCCGGCGGTTTCTCAGCCATGGCTTCCTCGAGAAAATGCGCGTGCTCCAACCGGAGCTTGTCGCCGGTTTGGTGAAATCCGGTCGGATAGAGAAAAAAGGTTTCGGCGGTTGCGTCGAATCCCTCCTCCCGGATTCCGCCTTTACGCAGAACCAGAATCTGTTCGCCGCTCTCCAGAGCTTTGACCACGGCCGCCCATTCCTTGAGGGCGGCGCCCTCGCTGACGGAAACCGCTACCACAGATATTTATTCGGACATTTTTTGGTCAGGACGGCGTCGATCCCGATAAACCGGCCGGCGGCGCCCGCCATGAGCGCGAGTTGGATGAGGATGAAAAAGGCGTTGTTGTCAAAAGTGAGGAACCCGCCGCCCTGGGCCAGCATAAAACAGACATTCATGGCGATCCCAATCACGCAGGCCGGCCGGGTGGCGCAGCCGGCCAGAAGCGCCGCGCCGACCGCCAGTTCTCCGGCGACGACGAGTTTGGCGAGAAGTTCCGCGTGAGGAATAAAGTAATTTTGAATCATCGCCGCGGAGACGCTGCCGTCCTCGTGCTCCAGAAGACATTTTTTCAAAAAATGCCCCAGAGAAACGCCGTCGGTGAAGGAAGGTTCAGCGGACCATTTCTGCCAGCCGCTGGTCCAGAATAGGTATCCGACCTGGAGCCGGAGGAGGAGAAGCGAAATCCGGAGGAACATCAGGCCCCTCGTGAAAAATCCGGGTTGCGGTCAGTCGCCGAGAAGCCGAAGGACGTTCTGTTGATTGAGGTTGCCTTGCGCGACACTGAAAAGTCCCGCCTTCTCCCGGGCCTGCGCCGTGGTCAGGCCGATGAGTTCCGCCGCGACGTCCGCGTCCCGGATCCGGGATTCGGCCGCCGTGGTCGCTATCCCGGCCGCGCCGGTGAAATTGAAACTCGACTGCAGGCGGTTGACGGTGGCGCCGATGTCGGCCCGCTGGGTGGCGACGGAGTTGACCGCGCCCTGGGCGGAACTGATCGCGTTCTGGGCGCCGGCCTGGGTGGTGACGTCGACGTCGGCCAGACCGAGGGACGATGCGTCCGTGGCTGAAATCGAGAGGGTCAGAGTATCGCCCGCGTTCGGACCCACCTGCGCGGTCCCGGAAAAAGTTCCGGTCAGCAGAGGCTGGCCGTTGAACTCGGTGGCCGTGGCCTGCCGGTCGATTTCCTGCGTGAGCTGGCTGATTTCTTCCTGGATCAACCGGCGATCATCCCCGGTCAGAGTTCCGTTGGAGGCTTGGATCGCCAGTTCATTGATGCGCTGGGACATGTTCTGAATTTCGCCGAGTCCAGCCTCGGCGGTCTGCGCGAGGGACGTGAAGTCCTGGATGTTCCGGCCGGCAACGTCCAGACCGCGACGCTGTGTGCTGAGCTGTTCAGAAACGGCCAGTCCGGCCGCGTCGTCAGACGCGCGGTTGATGCGAAGGCCTGAGGCTATGCGGGCCAGGCGCAGACCGACTTCGGAACTGCTGATCTGGGCTTGTCTTAATGCGGATAACGGGCTGGTATCGTTGTTGACTGTGAGCGCCATTCGGGTTCCCTCCCTGTGGGGTCTTGCATCTTCCCCCCAACTCCATTTGGGTTGTCCTGTCCGGCATCGAACAGGGCCGCCTTGCGCGACGCAGCGTGTCGTACGGCTTACGAAGACGGTACCGCACGCGCGGGGGGTTGTCAATATATATATCGTCCCCGGAAGGGATGAACTTGATCGAATCGGGCGGTCGAGATAAGGGTGATCCGTGAAAGGAACGCTCGTGTTGATTCCAACCGCTCTGGGATCCGCCCCGGAAGCTCTCGAAGTCGTTTCGCCGTCTGTGCGGGAAGAAGCCCGCCGGCTGTCGGGTCTCATTGCGGAAAGCAGGAAAGGCGCGACGGTCTTCTTCAAACAGGCCGGCCTGCCGCCGACGTCGCCTCCTCGCGCGGTTCGGCTTCTGAACGAACATACCCGTCCTGCCGAACTTGAAAAACTGCTGGCGCCGGTGCTGGCCGGCGAGTCCTGGGGGTTGGTGTCCGACGGGGGTTCGCCGGCTGTCGCCGATCCAGGCGCTGAACTGGTTCTTCTGGCTCACCGCCATGGCGTCCGCGTGCGGCCCCTGGCCGGCCCGTCCTCGCCCGTCCTGGCGCTCATGGCGTCGGGCCTCGGCGGCCAGCGCTTCGCGTTCCACGGATATCTTCCGCGTGACACGGCGTCGCGTCGTCGGACGCTCAAGGACCTCGAATCCTCGGCGGCCAGGCACATCCGGACGGAAATCTGGATGGAGACGCCGTACCGCAACATGGCGGTCTTCGAGGACGCGCTGGCGGCGCTTGAGGACAATACATTCCTGTCGGTGGCGTCGGACTTGACCCTGCCAACCGAGGATATCCAGACCCGGCGCGTTTCGGAATGGAAATCAGCTGCCCGGCCAGACTTGAAAAACCGCCCAACAATTTTTCTACTGGGCATCCTAAAGGGGTAAAGGAGGTAAAGGGAAGGGGTAAAGGGGTCATTCCCTTAGTTTATTAGTTTAGCCGCTATTATTCGGCCCTATCCGTCATTCCCGCGAAAGGGGACATCGGATCGTCACCATGCGGACTAGATTCCCGCTTTCGCGGGAATGACGACCTGAACAGTTACGTTTGGCCCAAACTAACAAACTAAGGGAATGACCCCTATTCCCTATTCCCTATTCCCCCTATTCCTATTCCTACCCTATTTCTATTTCAAGATCTGAAATTCGGCGGCCTGTTTCAGCAGTTCGGCCGGGTCGGAGGTGGGAAGTTTGCAGAGGCCTTTTTCGCAGGCGTAGGCGGTGGTTTTTCCTTTGACGAAAATTTTATCCTCCAACAACTTCAATGCGCCCGCCGGCGTTTGGCCGTCTGTCAGGGCGACGACCTTGTTCGGCAGGAATTCTCTTCGAAGGGTTTCGATCATTTTTTTGGAAAGCGGGTCGTCTTTTTTTCCAGTGATCGCGATTTCCTTCGAGCGGTCGAGTGCGTAGTCCAGCGCGACGAGCATCTGCGGGTAAGCGGTCGGCTGGCGGTTCAGGCGGTCTGACGCCGTCCGGATGAGGCGTTCGGCCCGGGTGCGGTGGGACTCGGCGTATGTAAAGTCGGCCAACCGGAGCAGATTCAGGGCGGCGATGGCGTTGCCAGAGGGAATGGCCATGTCCTCGAATTCCTTCGACCGGAAGAGCAGGGTCGAGTCCTGCGCGTCGTCGATGAAATAGGCGCCGCCCGCCTCGTCCCAAAACGCCGTGTCGAGCCGGGTCTGAAGCTCGACGGCCCACTCGAACCACGCCGGGTCGAAATCGGACTGGTAGAGTTCGATCAGGCCGTGGATGAGAAAGGCGTAGTCGTCGAGCAGTGCCGGATGAGCGGCGTCGCCGTCGCGCCAGCGGTGGAGCAGACGGCCTTTGGCGTCGACGAGATTTTTCCGGATGAATCCCGCCGCTTTTTGGGCCGCGTCCAGGTATTTCTTCTCCCCCAGCGCCTGATACCCGCGCGCCATCGCCGCGATCATGAGGCCGTTCCAGTCGGTGAGGACCTTGTCGTCCAGCCGCGGGCGCTCGCGTTTGGAACGTACGGCCGCGATTTTAGCGTGGGCGGAAGCGTAGAGTTTGTCGGACGAATCCGGGATGGGCGCATCATCCGGCACATGGAAAACATTTCGTTCGCCCTCGAAATTCCCACGCGGGCTGATCTGAAAAACGGCCTCGATCTTCTCAAATTCCTCCGGCGTCAGAATGCGCTTCAGTTCCTCCCGGGTCCACGCGTAGAAGTCTCCCTCCTCGCCGAAATCTCCCGCGTCCTGCGCGGAATAGAACCCGCCGCCGGGATGCGTCATTTCCGCGAGGACCCAGTCAAGCGTTTTCGCGGCGACGCCGGCGAACTCTGATTCTTTGGTGGCTTGGAATGCCTCGAGGCAGGCCATCGCAATGCCGGCGTTGTCGTACAGCATTTTTTCAAAGTGCGGAATGTCCCATCTGGGATCGACGCTGTACCGGTGAAACCCGCCCGCGACGAGATCGTGAATCCCGCCGCGCGCCATGGCCTTGAGCGTGCGGGTTGTCATGTTCAGCGCCTCGGAGTCGCCGGACCGGCGGTGGATCCGAAGAAGCGCCATGAAGAGGTGCGGCCTGGGGAATTTGTTGCCGCCGGGTCCGAAGCCGGCGTAGCGGTCGTCGAACTGGAATTTCATTTCAGATAGAAAACTTTCCAGAGCGCCCTTGTTCACGTCGCCCCGTCCGGCGGCCGGGCTCAGCATTTTCGACAGCTCTCCGGCGATCTGGTCCCCGCTTTTCCGTATCTTGTCCGGGTCGGATTTCCAGACTTGGGTGATCTGCGTGAGAACCTGGACAAAACCATCGTGCGGGATGGTGCTCGCGCCGAAAAAGGGTTTCCCCTCGGGCGTCAGAAACATCGACATCGGCCAGCCCCCTCCGCCGGTCATGGCCACGAGCGCCGTCATGTAGATGTTGTCGACTTCAGGGCGTTCCTCGCGGTCGACTTTGATCGCGATGAAATCAGCGTTCAGAAGATCGGCGACATCCTGTTTCTCGAAGGAATCCTTTTCCATGAAATGGCACCAGTAGCAGGTCGAGTAGCCGATGGAGAGAAAGACCGGTTTGTTCTCCCGCTTCGCCGCCGCGAACGCCGCCTCCCCCCACGGATACCACCAGATGGGATTGTCCTTGTGCTGGATGAGATAGGGACTTTTCTCGTGAACGAGCCGGTTGTATTTTTTTTCGGTTGAGTCGGCGTTGGCCATTTGGAGGCTAGCGCCCGCCGCCCAGACTATGAGGAGTGTGCGCCTTGAGGATGTCAACACGGTCGTGTGTGTTCATTCATCGAAGGAATAATGTTTTCGCACGGGTTTGGCGACTTCCCACGTGCAGGACAGGCCCTTCTGAAATCGGACAAAATCGCCCGCGCCGAACCGGACGCTTCCCGAGGCGGTCTTGACGGTGACGTCGCCTTCGAGAATCAAACAGCTTTCGGTCTCGTCGTAGTGCCAGTCGAACGCGCTCACGCCGCATGTCCAGATGGGCCACTGGCTGATCTTCAGCTTTTTCTTTTCGTCCTCGGTGATCTTCCGGACTTCAATCTCCTTCATGTCCGCCCTCCTTTCCCACGTCCCCACCCTATTTTAGTCCGGTGAAAAGTTCCATCCCTGCGCTATCAGGGTCACCCGAGGAGGCTCAGGACATTTTGCGGCATGAGATTGGCCTGGGCCAGCATCGCGTTTGAGGACTGGCCTACGACCTGTGCTTTTGTGAATTCGATGATCTCCGCGGCCATGTCAGCGTCCCGGATGCGGGACTCGGCGGCCTGGAGGGATTCCTTGGCGATTTGGGCGTAGACGAACGTGCTCTGAAGCCGATTCATTTCCGCTCCGAGGTTGGCCCGGATCTTGGAAAGCGTGTTGATGGCGCCGTCGATGGCGGATATGGAGGATCCGGCGAGGATCTGATTCATGGCCGAGACATTTTTCAGCCCAAGTTGTTTGGTTGAGATCGGCGACTGAAGGACGCTGGCAAATTTCTGGTTGACGTTTGGGCCGACTTGAACCCGGATCACCTCACCGATGGCACTGTCGATCTGCGCCACCAGGTCATTTGCAAATGTTCCGCCGAGGGACGTGAAGGTTTTTCCGCCCGTCGCGTTTGGAACGCCGATTCCGTTGTCGCCGGAAACCTGCAGAGCCTTGTCTCTGTATTCAATATCGGCCGGGAGCGCCGGATTCGCGCCCGCGCCGGTGATCGTGGTATTGGTGACGACATCCACCAGAACATCGTTATCGACCATCTTCGAATTCGTGGCGGACAAGAGGTCCGACGATCCGCCGGCCAGATTGTTGCCGGCGTCGTCCGCGTCCTCGTCGGTCAGAATGACAAAAATCTTTCGGGCGTTCTGCCGGTACTGGAGGGCGCCCAGCGAAAACGTGAGAGCGCCCATGCCATTTTCGAACCCGGACCCGGCCGTTCCGACGTTCAGGACATCCGTGGCGAACTCAGACAAATTGGTCGTGAAGTCTCCCACGACGCTTGTGTTGGCGGCGTTTGAAAATCCAACGGTCGCCACCCGGAACGAAATCTCCCGGCGTTCGAGATCCTCGAAAAACGCCTGCGCCGTGACGTTCGCCAGTTCCGCCTGTTCCGGTCCCATGCTGACGGAATTGTCGATGATCCAGACGATGTCCGCCGTGGAGTGATCAAAGATACGTTTTTGGTTGAAGTAGGTCGAGGTGTGAATTCGGTCGATTTCCTGCATGAGATTCTGGATCTCGAGATTGATAAAAGAGCGGTCGGTGTCGGTGTAGACGCCATTAGCCGCCTGAAGAAGCAGTTCCCTGGTGCGCTGGAGGATGTCGTGGACCGTCTGGAGGGCAGAATCGCCTGTTTGGATGAAGGACATCCCATCCTGAATGTTCTTGGCGGCCTGGTCAAACCCCCGGATCTGGGTACGGAGTTTCTCCGACACCGCCAGCCCCCCGGCGTCATCCGAGGCGCGGTTGATCCGGTAGCCGCTGGACAGGCGCTCCATGGCCTTCGAGATCGTCCCGTTATTCAATGTGGACTGCCGGTGCGCGAACATCGCCTGGATGTTGTGCCGCACCAGGAAACCGTCGGCCATGGCGTTTACCCCGGAGCGCTATTAGCCGTACAGAAGCAGATTCCTGACCTCGTCGATCAGTTTCCGGGCTTCCTCCGGGGATTTGACTTTCGGGAGCGCCTCATGGGCCGCCAAGCGCTGTTCGCGCGCCTCCCGGACTTCCTTGGTCACGCCTTTGTACTGCTGGAACCCGTTGTGAATTCCCTGGACATCCATGTCCGTTCACCTCCGTGTGATTCAGCCAAAATATGCGCGTCGTACCCATCCGTGGATACAGGTCCGAGGGTTTGGAAGGGAAAATGGGAAAGGGACGGTATCGGTGAGGAAACTATAAATCCCTTGAATCAACGTCCCTGTTCACGCACGTTCGGCCTTCCATGGCCTCTTCCGGTCCTGGCGGAGAAAACCCGCCTCGACTTGGTTTCCCTATCGGCGGAAAAATCGGCGGACTTTAATGGTCCCGACCCTGTAATTTTTTGGACAGCTGGCGGCGCATCATTTTCAGGAGGGGTCGCCCCGGTTCGAGCGATATGGCCCGGTCCACGGCTTTTTTGGCGTTTGCGTAGTCTTTCACGGCCAGATACCGGTGAGCCAGATTTTCATAGCGGTCGGTGAGGGATTTTTTCCGGTCGAGCGGCGGGTGAGCGAGTTTGCAGGGCGGGCCGGAAAAGAGATTCCGGAGGGTGGCGGCGTAGGCGAGGCCCGGGGTCGGAACCGCGACGCAGGCTGTGTGGTCATAGACGTCGAAATAACCCTGGATGACGTGCGCGCCGAATTCGTGGGCGATGATGTGCGCAAGCGCCCGAATCCGGTCCCTCGACGATAACGCCGTGGTGTCCCTCAGGTCCGACACCGCCGGCGCGTCGGTGATGAGGGGAAACGTCGACACGACCACCTGCGGAGATTCCTCCTGGGCGAGGCCGTTCAAGAGGCCGCCGCGCACGAGAGAATGCGGCGGGGCGTCGCCGAGGGCGTCGTCGATCAGCATGACATTCGTGACGATGATGTGGTCGGTGATGTCTTCCGGCCAGTAAGAATCGAAGAGCCGTTCCCAGTGCCAGTAGCTGTGCTTGGCCGGGAAGCCCGTATCAAAGTAAGGCAGGCCCTTCGGAGAGCGGATGGTTCTCCAGATTTTCAGCCGGTCGTCATAGATTTTGAGCAAGTTCGCCGCCGCCAATTCCGGCGATGTGATGAGCGGCTTGATGTCGTCCGGAACATACCCGCGGATCGCGTCCAAGGACCGTTCCTTCAAGGCCGCCACCTGCTGTCCGTGAAACCGTGCGACCTGATCGGAACCGTCCAGGGCGTATGGATATTTCAGCCAGTCGCCGGGAATGGGCAGTTTCTCAAACACGGCCGACATGTAGGAATCGATATGTTCCGTCCGGTCAACCTGAAACCGCACGCGCTTGCGGTACCACACCTCGATCCAGTTCGCCGCGAGCTTCAGGGCCTGCTCCACATCCTTCTGAGACATGCTCGGCAATCGTGGATCGACGGCCAGGACGACCTTGAAGGCCGGCTTGGGGGGCGTGGTGTCGGCGGCGATGGCGGAGGAGGCCGTGAGACAAGACAGTAAGATTACCAGGCCGATTCGCATCAGGGGGATGATCCCACTCCGGTCGTGAAGAGTCAAACCCGTCCGGCGTAATGATCCATCGATCATTGCACCAATGAGGAATGATCAATGACTGCCGAATCGGGTTCTCATTTCTCATTGGTGCAATGGTGAAATGACAAATGCTCATCCTGTTTTCTTTTAAAGTTCCTCCTCCGGCCTGTCGAACAGGAAACCAGAGGCATCCGCCTTCGGCGGGTGAATAGGGTGGTTACGGTTGGAGGGGAATATCGGGATGGACACCTTTGTGATCGAAGGGGGGAACCCTCTTCGGGGAACGATCCGCGTCAGCGGTTCCAAGAATGCCGTTCTGCCGATCATGGCGGCTACCCTCATGACGGCCGATATCACCGAAATCGACAACGTGCCGAACTTGCGAGACGTCCAAACCATGTCCAAACTTCTCACGCACCTTGGGGCCGACGTTCGTTTCACTCATCGCCGCCTCTTCATCAACACCCGGAAAGTCCGGTCCTGGGAGGCGCCCTACGATCTTGTGCGGACCATGCGCGCCAGCGTTCTGGTGATGGGCGCCCTGCTCGGCCGGTTCGGCAAGGCTCGGGTGTCGCTCCCCGGCGGCTGTGCCATCGGTGCGCGGCCGATCGACCTTCATTTAAAACATCTCAGCGCCCTCGGCGTGGAGATATCCCTCAAGGACGGCTACGTGCATCTTCAAGCCAAACACGCTCCGAAATCAACCGTGCGGCTCGCCTATCCCAGTGTCGGCGCCACCGAAAATTTGATGATGTACGCGGCGTCTCTCTCCCGCCGCACCGTGATCGCGGGCGCGGCGCGCGAGCCCGAGATCGACGATCTGGCGGCGTTCCTGACCGCTGCCGGCGCGAAGATCACGGCGCGGCGCGGCCATGTCGAAGTGAGCGGCGCCGATCGGCTCGCGGGCGTCCAGCACCGCGTGATCCCGGACCGGATCGAAGCCGGCACGTTCGCGGCGGCCGCCGCTCTCACCCGCGGCGATCTTCATCTGGCCGGCGCCCGCCCGGACCACCTGGGCGCCGTCCTCAAAAAAATATCGGACGCCGGAGCGCGCGTGGAGGAGGAACCGGACGGCGTTCGGATCGTCGCCCGGAACCGGCCGCGGTCCCTGACGTTGACCACGATGCCCTATCCCGGATTTCCAACCGACATGCAGGCCCAGTTCATGGCGCTCACATCCGTGGGCGACGGCACGAGTGTCATCACCGAGACCGTTTTTGAAAACCGCTTCATGCACGCGGCGGAACTTTCCCGGATGGGCGCAAACATCGCGATCGACGGCCGCGTGGCCGTGATCAAAGGCGTCCGGGACTTGAAGGGCGCGCCCGTCACCGTGTCCGACCTCCGGGCCGGCGCCGCGCTCGTCCTGGCGGGCCTTGCGGCCAAAGGCCGGAGCGTCGTGCACCGGGTGTACCATCTCGACCGCGGCTACGAGTCGATGGAAAAAAAGCTGAAGAGCGTCGGCGCGTCGATCGCGCGGAGGCGAAATTGATTCGTGGAATATACACCGGCGCGTCCGGGATGCTCGCCAAGTGGACCGAGCAGGACGTGATCACGAACAACATGGCGAACGTCGATACCCCGGGATTCAAGCGGCATCTTCTATTATGGAAAGAAGAACCCCGGTTCAAGATGCACCGGCTGTACGACGCCGTGATCGAGACGCCAGGCGGGGATTACGACATCCGGCCCTACATCGGCGACATGGGCACGGGCGTGCGGGTGAAGGGCGAGTTCATCGATTTTTCGGAAGGCTCTCTCAAGTCGACCGGGAACACGCTGGATCTTGCGATCCGGGGCGATGGGTTCTTCGAAATCGACCGGCCCGGCAAGGGCAAATTCTACACGCGCGCGGGAAACTTCATCCGCAACTCCGAGGGACTTCTGACCACGCTTCACGGTGACCGCGTCCTCGGCGCGGACGGCAATCCCATTCCGATCCAGGCCGACGGCCTCTATTTCCAGAAAAACGGCACGCTGGTCGACCGGGACGGCATTGTGCTCGGGCAGGTTCGGCTCGTGACCTTCAATGACAAACAAATGCTCTCAAAGATGGGCGACAATAACTTCGCCGCGACCGAAAAAAGCGGCGCGGCCGTTCCCGCGCCCGCCGGTACGGAAGTCCGGCAGGGGTATCTCGAAGTATCCAATTCGAACATCATCCACGACATGGTTCAGATGATCGTTGCGAACCGGGCCTACGAAGCGAACCAGCGGGTCATCACGTCCCACGACCAGCTTCTGGGCCAGGCCATCAGCGACGTGAGCCGCGTCTAATGACCACCCACAGGAGGAACGACTGACATGATGAGATCTCTCTGGACGGCGTCGACGGGCATGATTGGCCAGCAGTTCAACGTCGACGTCATTTCCAATAACCTGGCGAACGTCAACACGACCGCCTTCAAAAAAGACCGGGTTGATTTCGAAGACCTGATGTATCAGCGGATGCTGCTTGCGGGCACGCCGACCTCCGGCGACGCGGTCATTCCCACCGGCATTCAGGTGGGACTGGGCACGCGGGTGGCGGCGACGCAAAAAATGTTCGAGCAGGGCAGTCTCAAGCGCACCGCAAATCCCCTGGACCTGGCGATCGAGGGCGAAGGGTTCTTCCGGATCACGCTTCCGGACGGCACCACCGCCTACACGCGTGACGGGAGTTTCAAACTGGACTCGACCGGCCGCGTCGTCAGTTCCGACGGGGATCCTCTGGCCGACGCGATCACAATCCCCCAGGACGCGACCGCCATTCTTGTCACGACCGACGGCACGATCTCCGTCCAACAGCCGGGGGCGATCGCCCCCGCGCAGATCGGCGCGCTCACCATTTCCAAATTCGTCAATCCGGCCGGGCTGTCGGCCATCGGCCAGAACCTCTACGTCGAGACGGCGTCGAGCGGCGCGCCCATTCAGGCACAACCCCAGACGGAAGCGCTGGGAGCGGTCCGGCAGGGATTTCTTGAGATGTCAAACGTCCAGGTGGTCGAAAGCATGGTCGATCTCATCACGGCCCAGCGGGCCTACGAAGTCAATTCGCGGTCCATTCAGACATCCGACGCCATGCTGCAGACGGCGGCGGGGCTGAAGCGATGATCCTCCTCCTTCGCGGACACCTCCTACGGCTCCTGAGAGCTGCGGAGGATGGAATCCTCATCATCCTCTGTCTGTTGGCGACGTCTGCGTGGGCGGTCGAGGACCAGGCGTTGTCCAGAAAGTCCGTCGAGCCGCTCATCCTTGAACAGCTTTCGCGGGAGTTCGAACCTCTCGGGTTTAGCGACATTCAAATCCGGTTCCTCCAGTTTCCCGAAAAATTCAGCCACCCGGCCGGCGCGGAACTTCGCGTCGAGGAAATGGCCGGGCACAAGCGGCTGGGGGTCCGGCGCTACAAAATATCCGCACTTGGCGAGCGAGGCGTGCGCAAAACCGCGTTTTGCGCGGCGGCGGTGTCGGCTGAGGGGCCGGATATTCGCGCTCGCTACCACATCCCGGCGGGCAAGCGGATCGCGGAGAGCGATCTCCAGATTTCGCGGGCCCGCCTGGATGACTTTACGACGACCGCCGCGACCGCCCCGTCGCAGATCGTGGGCCAGGAGGCGAACCGGAACATCGCGCAGGGCGGCCGAATCGACCTCGGCCACGTCCGTCAGCCCTTCGCGGTCCAGCGCGGGGAGATCATCGAAGTGGAGCTGGATATCGGCGGCGTCCAGGCCAGAGTTTTCGGCGAAGCGCAGTCTTCGGGATTCGTCGGCGACCGGATTCCATTCAAGAACACGCTCAGCCTCCAACGCTTTTTCGCCAAAATCACAGGCCCCCGCCAGGCGCAGGTTGCGTGGGCCGAAGGAGACAAAGAATGACCGTTATCCGGAATAGTCCTGTCCGTGTCTGTCTGCAAGCTACGCTCGTGTCCGTGGCCCTCGGGTTATACGCTTTTCCAGCGGAAGCCAAGTCCCTCTGGACGCCGAATGCCGAATCCCTCTACGCCGACATCCGCGCGCACCAGATCGGGGACGTCGTGACGGTGCTGGTCACTGAAAACCAGAAGTCCAGCAACAAGAACGACAACACCCGCGAGAAGGAGATGACCGTCGGCGGCAAAGTCGCCGGCGCGAACACGCCGGCCGCCGGGGATAAGACCGACGACCATTGGTGGTACCGGATTGCCCGGAAGATCCCGCTCTTCGGCGCGGAGATTACCGGGAAATCGGAACTCGAGCGCAAGAACAACACGAAAAACGAGTCCCTCCTTTCCCTCGCCATCGCCGCCCAGGTGGTGAACGTCATGCCGAACGGCAATCTCGTGGTCCACGGCCGGAAATCCCTCATCGTGAGCAACGACCGCATCATCCTTCAGGTCAGCGGCATCATCCGGCCTTTTGACATTTCCAAGGACAACTCCGTCCGGTCAAGCCAGCTGGCTGACGCGCACATTTCCTACACGCCGGAGTTCACCGTGAACGCCAAAAAACGAAAAACTCTCACCGACCGGATATTCGGGCCGGTCGTGGACGTCCTGTTCTGATGAACAGAAGCCTTCGCGTCCTTCTCTGCGCCGCCCTGCTCCTGACCTGCCCCATCCCGGGGTCCGGGTCGGTGGCGGTGCGCGTGAAAGACCTGGCCCGGGTCGACGGAATTCGGAACAACCAGCTCATGGGCTACGGACTCGTCACGGGCCTTGAAGGCACCGGCGACGGCACGCGCTCGCTCTTTACGCTTCAGTCCATCGCCAACATGCTCCAGCGATTCGGCGTCACCATCAGCCCCACGAGCATCCGGGTCGATAATGTCGCCGCCGTGCTCGTGACTGTGACGCTTCCGCCCTACGTCCGCCCGGGCGACCGGCTGGACGTTCAGGTCTCGTCGATCGGCGACGCCGCCAATCTGCAGGGCGGAGTCCTTCTCCAGACGCCGCTCATGGGAGCGGACGGCAAGGTCTACGCGGTGGCGCAGGGCGGACTGTCCATCGGCGGATTCAATCCCAAGACCGGCGGCGCGCGGGTCCAGAGAAATCACCCGGTCCTCGCGAATGTGCCGAACGGCGCGATCGTCGAAAAGGAAGTCGCGTCCGAGATTGCCATCAAGGACAACGGCATCCGCTTGCTTCTCAACGCTCCGGATTTTGTAACCGCTGCGCGGCTCACCGCGACCATCAACCGGTCCTTTTCGGCGCCGCTTGCCAAAGCGGATGACCCGCAGGCGGTGTCGGTGAAACTCCCGGACAAGTTCCTGGAGGATCCGGTTACGTTTCTGGCCATCTTGCAGGACCTGGAAGTCGAACCGGACCAGCCGGCGCGGATCGTCATCAACGAGCGGACCGGGACGGTCATCATGGGCGAAAACGTCCGGATCGCGAAAGTCGCCGTGGCGCACGGCAACATCAGCGTGAACATCCAGGATCCGGCCAACCCGGATGCGGCGCCGAAAGCCGAGAAAATCGTCAACGTCCCGGACGGCGCGTCGGTGAGCGACGTGGTGAGCGCCCTGAACGCCCTCGGCGCAACGCCGCGCGACATCATCTCCATCCTTCAAGCGATGCGGACGGCCGGCGCGCTCTTCGCCGAGATTGTTCTGATCTAGACCCATGGACACCGGATTCGTCCCGCTGAATCCCCGGCAGGCAAGGATCCATCCGCCGGCGCAGGAGCCGGTGCCGCTCAAGCCCGCCGGATCGCCCCTGTCCCTGCCGTCGGGGCCGGCGCCTCTGGCGTTGCCCGGATCGGCCGAACCGAAACCTCTGACGCCGACCTTCAAGGATCTCTACCTCCAGAAACGCGAAGAGCTCCGCAAGGGCGCCGAGGGGATGGAAGCGATGCTGGTTCGGCAGGTGATGAAAGCGATGCGAAGCACCATCCCGACGCCCGACGGCGAAGAGGATGATCTCTTCGGCAGCGGCAGTCACGCCACGCAGATGTTCACGCAGATGATGGACGACGAGTTTTCCGAAAAAATCTCGCAGAACGGCGATTTCGGCATCGCCGACCGCATCTTCAAATCCCAGATCAACATTCTCACCCAGGAACTGGCTGATCAGCTCTCCTCGGGCCAGGAGCGCCCCTTCGGCATACCGATTCCGCGGCGCTGAGGATCAGCACTCTCTGTCAGGCGATGCCGAGGAGCGGCGCGAGGTTGAGGGCGAAGCCGGTGGCCGGGATGGATTTTCCGTGGGTGTCGGCCAGGCGGTCGTATCGGCCGCCGGCCGCTATGGGGGCGCCGACGTGGCGGACGTAGGCTTCGAAGACCGCGCCGGTGTAATAGTCGAGGGAGTGGACGACGCCCATGTCGACGGAAAGAAACTTCGCGAATCCCTCCGAGACCAGGGCGTCATGAAGATGTTTCAGTCGTTCCAGGCCCTGGCGGCTTCGGGCCGTGTCGACGGCTTTGGCGGCCGTCGCGAAGACGTCCGGGCCGCCGAACCAGCCGGGCAGAGCCAGGAGAGCGTTTTTTTTGGCGGCGGCAAGACCCGTTGCCGCCACGGCCTTTTTTAGAGCGGTTTCGTCCTTGCGCATGATGGCCGCCCTGATTTCCGAGAGGACCTTGGGATCGATGTTCTCGCCGGCGACAATGCCTTTGAAGACTTCCACCGTGCCGATGTCCACCAGAAAATCTGTGAGTCCGACCGCCTCGAGGGTCCGGATCATCACCCGGACCATTTCGATGTCGGCTTCGACGCCCGCGACGCCGAGAATTTCAGCGCCGAGCTGGGCGACTTCGGCGTACCCGCCGAGTCCTTTTTTTCGCCGGAAAACCAGTCCCTCGTAGCAGAGCCGCTGGGGCATTGTGAGGTCCTGGGTGCTGGAGAGAAACCGGATGAGCGAGGTTGTGTGGTCGTACCGGAGCATGAGGAGTTTTCCGTCTGGCGCCACGAAAGTACAGCGGTCTTCCGCGCCGGATCCGGCGTCAGCCGGCGCATATTCGAGAATGGGCAATTCGATGGGGGAAAACCCGGCGGCGGCCAGGCAGTCCTCGGCCGAGCGAACCAGTTCGCGTTTTTTAAGAGCGAGCGGCGGCGGAAGGCATAGGCCGCCTTCCGGGATCTGCGCGGGGCTGACGGCGCGGTCGGCCATCCTCAGTTGACGACGTTGATCGCCCGGTTTTTGGCGAAGAACTGGATGACCTGGTCGGCGAGCATGTCGGCGCAGGTGTCCTGGGACTCGCCGGTGGCCGCGCCGATGTGCGGCGTGAGGATGAGCCGGTCGTCCTCGAGAAGCGCGCCCTGGCGGGGCGGTTCTTCCGAGTAGACATCCAGCGCGGCGCCGGCGACCTTGCCGGTGTTGAGGGCCTTGAGGAGCGCCTCCTCGTCGAGGATGCCGCCGCGGGCGGCGTTGACGATGCGAACGCCGTCCTTCATCAGAGCGAACGCCTCCGATCCGACGAGACCCCGGGTTTCGTCGGTGAGGGGAGTGTGGATGGAGATAAAATCCGACCGTCTGTAAATGTCCTGAAGACTGGCCACCGGCTCGCATGCGTCCTTCAGAACCGCCGCAGCCAGATACGGATCGTATCCGAGCACTTCCATTCCGAGGGCCCGCGCGCGCCGCGCGACCTCACAGCCAATCCGGCCCACGCCCACCAGGCCCAGGACCTTGCCTTTCACTTCGATGCCCATCATCGTTTTTTTCTCCCAGCGGCCTTCCTTCATCGTCCGGTCGGCTTTGGGAATTTGGCGGGCGAGGCAGAGGATAAACCCGACGGTGAGCTCAATCACGGCGTTGGAATTGCCGCCGGGAGTGTTCATGACTTTCACTTTCGCCCCGGTCGCGGCCTTCACGTCGATGTTGTCCACGCCGACTCCGGCGCGCCCAACGAGTTTGAGACAGTTCACGGATTCGAAAACTTTCCGCGTGACTTTGGTGGAACTTCGGACGATCAGGCATTCAGCGGGGTTGGCCGAAAGCTTCCGGATGAGGTCGTCTTCGGCTAGAGCCTTTGTCTCCTCGACCTCGAAGCCCTGCCCGGTCAGTTGTTGGACGGCTTTTTTGGCGACGCCGTCGCAGACCAGAACCCGCACTTTAACATCCACGGTCACGCCGCCTCGATGCGCTTGATCGCCGCCGCGGCCCCCGCGCCGATATCGACGCGGTGTCCGAGTTTGTTGAGGCCCATGCCGAGCGCGGCGAGCGCGGCGAGGCTGTCGAAGAAGTCCATATATCCCATGTGCGCGATCCGGACGATTTTACCTTTGATGTGGTCCTGCCCGCCCGCGACGGTGATGCCGTATTCGGTGTCAAAGAGTTTCTTGAGTTTCCCGCCGTCCACGCCCGCCGGGACGTCGACCGCGGTTGCGACGTCGACGGGGCGCCTGGAAAACACGGTCAGGCCCATGGCCTTGACGCCGGCGCGCATGGCTTCGCCGAGAATTTTGTGCCGGTTGAAAATCGCGTCCATTCCCTCCGCGACCATCCGATCCAGCGCCGTTTGCAGAGCGAAGATGAGGGACACGGCGGGCGTATAGGGCGTGGTGTCCTTGGCGATGTTTTTGTGGTGCTTGTCGAAGGACAGATAAAATTTCGGAAGGTTCGATTCCTTCGATTTCTTCAAGGCTTTTTCGGACACCGACGCGAACGCCAGTCCGGGCGGGATCATGAGGGCTTTCTGGGAACCGGCGACGACGACGTCGACATTCCACGCGTCCGTCCGGCATTCCTGGCCGCCAAGACCGGAGATGCCGTCGACGACGAGCAGCGTGTCGGTCTTGGAGGTTATCTCGCCCAGCTCCTTGATCGGATGGGCGACGCAGGTTGATGTTTCGGACAGCGTGGTGAAGACCGCCGTCGTTTCGGGTTTTTGTTTCAGGTGTTTCGCGACATCGGCCGGATCGACCGCCTGGCCCCACGGGACGTCGATGACGTCCGTTGGGACGCCGTAAGCTTTGGTGATGTCGCCCCACCGCTCGCCGAATTTTCCCGCGCGGACGACGAGAGCCGGGCGGTCGGTGCGGCAGAGGTTCGCGACGGCGGCTTCCATGGCGCCGGTGCCGGAGCTGGTGAAGAGGAGGACGGGATTTTTCGTCACGAAAACGGTTTTGAGTTTATCGAACACGTCCTTCATGACGGCGTTAAACTCCTCCGTCCGGTGGTGGATCATCGGTTTCGCTGAAATGAGAAGCGCCTCTTCAAGGACCGGTGTCGGTCCTGGCGCGAGCAAACGTTTCTTGTAGAACATGCGGAGCCTCCTTAGAGAATGATCAGTGCGCCGCCGGCATCGAGGCCGGCAGGGATTGGGCAGACCGGCGAGTCGCGGGTTCTGCCGTCAAATCAGATCGATGCAATCGACATTTCGGAAAGAGAATCGGAATGAGGTCTTCCATGCGGTCGACGTAGTCGAGCTTGAGCTGGGCGATTTCGTGACTTGGAATTTCGCGGATCTGGGGTTCGTTTTCGCGCGGCAGGACCACCCGGCGGATGCCGTAGCGCTGGGCGGCCAGGAGTTTCGACCGAAGCCCGCCCACGGGCAGAATGCGTCCGCTCAAAGTGATCTCGCCCGTCATGGCGAGGTCTTTCGGGATATGCTCGGAAAGGATGGCCGACAGCAGTGCCGAAGCGATGGTGATGCCGGCCGACGGGCCGTCTTTCGGGATGGCGCCTTCGGCGACGTGGATGTGAAAATCGCTTTTTCTGAACAGTTCAGGCCCAACCCCGAGCCGTCCGGCGATTTTCCGGGCGAACGTCAGGGCCGCCATGCCGGATTCTTTCATCACATCTCCGAGGCTTCCGGTCAAAATGAGCTGGCCGCGGCCCGGAATGCGGGAGACTTCGACGAGCAGAACGTCCCCGCCTCGCTCGGTCCACGCCAGCCCGGCGGCCGCGCCAGATTCACTGCGGGCCGATAGCAAAGTCCGTTTTTCGTGGACCTGGGGGACGCCGAGGATTTTTTCGAGGTCGGATTCCCGGATCGCGAGTTTCGCGCGTTTGCCTTCCGCGACGGCGCGGGCCGCCCGCCGGAAGATCTTGCCGATGTGCCGTTCGAGGTCCCGGACGCCGGCCTCGTTGGTGTAGCGCCGGATGATCGTGCCGATCACGTCGTCGGACAGCTTCACGGGCCGGGCCGAGAGGCCGTTCTCGGCGGTCTGTTTGGGAACCAGGAACGACTTGGCAATCTGAATTTTTTCGGGTTGGGTGTATCCGGAAAGCTCGATGACTTCCATCCGGTCCAGGAGCGGCGGCGGAATCGCGAAGCGGACATTGGCGGTGGTGATGAAGAGACATTCCGAAAGGTCGAATCCGACTTCGAGAAAGTGATCGACAAAGTGCCGGTTCTGTTCGGGGTCGAGGACTTCGAGAAGCGCCGAGGAGGGATCGCCACGGAAATCGACGCTCATCTTGTCGACCTCGTCGAGCAGAAAAACGGGGTTGCGGACTTTGGCCTTGGCCAGAAGCTGGAGGATCCGGCCCGGCATCGACCCGACATACGTGCGGCGGTGGCCCCGGATCTCGGCCTCGTCGCGGACTCCCCCGAGCGACATCCGGACGAATTCGCGGCTCATGGCGCGCGCGATCGATTTGCCCAGAGATGTCTTTCCGACGCCGGGCGGCCCGACAAGGCAGAGGATGGGGCCTTTGATCTGTTCGGCAAGTTTGCACACGGCCAGATACTCGAGGATCCGTTCCTTGGGCTTGTCGAGCCCGTAGTGGTCTTCATCGAGGATCTTTTGGGCTTTGCGGACGTCGATCTGGTCTTCGGTCTTGCGTGTCCACGGCAGTTCCGTGAGCCAGCCGATGTAATTGCGGGCGACGGTGGTCTCGGGCGTCAGGGGCGGCATTTTTTCAAGCCGCGCCAGTTCCTTGTCGGCCTTTTCCTTCACCTCCGGCGGCATCCCGGCTTTTTCGATCGCCTCCCGGAGGGCGTCGAAATCCTCGCGGCTGTCGGGCCGGCCCATTTCCTTCTGGATCGCTTTCATCTGTTCGGCGAGATAGTACTCCCGCTGGTTGACGTCCATTTGTTTGCGGACCTGCGACCGGATTTTATTTTCAAGTTTGGCAATGTCGATTTCGCGTTCGAGGATTTCAGAAAGGCGGTAGAGGCGTTTTTCCGGAGAGAATTCCTCGAGGAGAGACTGCTTGACGGCCGGCGGCGCGAAAATTTGCGCGGCGACGGAATCGGAAAGCCGCGCGGCGTCGGCGAGATTGAGCACCGCCATCGCCGATTCCTGGGGGATTTTCTGGCCGAGCCGGACGTACTCCTCGAACCGGTGGCTGACGTTGCGCATGAGGCCGGACAGGTCCGACTCGACGTCTACAGGAGATTCGACCGGCTGGACAAGCGCCATGAGGCATTCCCGGGTGCGGTTCAGGCTGTCGATCCGCACGCGGCTTTTTCCCTCGACCACAATCTTGAGCGTGGCGTCCGGCATCCGCACCACCTGCTTGATGACGGCGATACAGCCGACGTCGTAAAGCTCGCGTTTGGCCGGATCCTTGGTCGACGGGTCCTTCTGGGCCACGGCCACGACCTGCCGCGGCGCCTTGCCGGGCCCTTCGGAGGCCTCAACCGCCGCGATCGACCCGGACCGTCCGACAAACAGCGGCACGGACATCCCGGGAAAAATCACAACATCCCGGAGCGGGAGACAGGGAAGATCCATCAGTTCGGTGCCGGCTTTCGCGCCCTTCTTCATAAAGGGGCAGTATCTCTTTCGTCCCGCGGAAAAACAAGTTGCCGGATTTCTCCGAGGAAAGAGCTTCCTAGGCCGAGGCTTTTTCTTCTTTGAGGGAAATGAGCGGTGAGGCTTTGCGGGTGATGGATTCCTCGGTGATGACGACTTCCTTGATGTTGTGGTTCGAGGGGACTTCGTACATGAGCTCAAGCATGATGTCCTCGAGGATGGCGCGGAGTGCGCGGGCGCCGGTGCCGCGGTCGCCGGCGAGTACGGCGACTTCGCGGAGGGATTCCGGCGTAAAGACGAGATTGACGCCTTCCATTTCGAAGAACTTGCGGTACTGTTTGGCCAGGGCGTTCTTGGGTTCGGTGAGGACTTTGATCAGGTCGTCCGTGCCGAGGTCCGCGAGGACGCCGATGACGGGGAGGCGGCCGACGAATTCGGGGATCATGCCGAATTTGAGGAGGTCGTCCGGGACGAGTTCCTGGAGGACCGCGTCCGATTTTTTCTCGCCGCGGGTTTTGATGTCGGCGGTGAATCCCATCAGTTTTTTCCCGATCCGGTTTTCGACGATTTTGTCGAGGCCCACGAATGCGCCGCCGCAAATGAAGAGGATATTGGCGGTGTTCATCTGGATGAAATCCTGGTGCGGGTGTTTCCGGCCGCCCTGCGGCGGGACGTTCGCGACGGCGCCCTCGAGGATCTTGAGCAGAGCCTGCTGGACGCCCTCGCCCGAAACGTCGCGGGTGATCGAGGGGTTGTCGCCCTTGCGGGCGATCTTGTCGATCTCGTCGATGTAGATGATCCCGCGCTGGGCCCTTGCGAGATCAAAATCGGCGGCCTGCAGGAGCCTGAGCAGAATATTTTCGACGTCCTCTCCGACGTAGCCCGCCTCGGTGAGGGCCGTGGCGTCGACGATGGCGAAGGGGACGTTCAGGATTTTCGAGAGGACCTGCGCGAGAAGCGTTTTGCCGACGCCGGTGGGGCCGACGAGGAGGACATTGCTCTTTTGAAGGTCCACATCGTCCTTCTTCGGGCCGCGGGTGGTGTCGCTCTGGATGCGTTTATAGTGGTTGTAGACGGCGACCGAGAGGGATTTCTTGGCGCTGTTCTGGCCGATGACGTATTCGTCCAGCAGGGCTTTGATTTCTTTGGGGGTCGGAAGGCCATCTGTCTTGTGAGCGGCGTCCGGCGCGTCCTCGCCGACGATCTGGTAGCACGTTTCGATGCACTCGTCGCAGATGGCGGCTTGGGGCGCGGTGATGAGCCGCCTCCGGACGTCCTCCTGGGCCTTGCCGCAAAACGAACAGCGGTGTTCGCCTCCGCCCTCCGTGAATCTCAGGACCATGTTACTTCTTCTTCTCCTCGCCGGCCTTGGACACTTCGCGCTTTTCGATCACGCGGTCGATGAGGCCGTACGTCACGGCCGCGGTGCCATCCATAAAAAAATCGCGGTCGGTGTCCTTCCGGATCTTTTCCAGGGTCTGGCTGGTGTGTTTGACCAGAATATCGTTGATGATGTCCCGCATCCGCAGGATTTCCTTCGCCCGGATGTCGATGTCGGTCGCCTGGCCCTCAACCCCGCCCAGGGGCTGGTGGATCATGATGCGGGCGTTCGGAAGCGCAAAGCGTTTGTCCTTGGCGCCGGCGCAAAGCAGCAGGGCGCCCATCGAGGCGGCCTGGCCGACGCAGATGGTCGAGACGTCACATTTGATGTACTGCATGGTGTCGTAGATGGCCAGGCCCGCCGTGACGGACCCGCCCGGGCTGTTGATGTAGAGGTGGATGTCCTTGTCAGGATCTTCCGCCTCCAGAAACAGCATCTGCGCGATGACGACGTTTGAAATGCCGTCGTCGACCGGCACACCCATGAAGATGATCCGGTCCTTGAGCAGGCGCGAGTAAATGTCATAGGACCGTTCACCGCGCGATGTTTGTTCAATCACAAAAGGAATCATGTAGGACATTTGCGAAATCCTCCGTCTCTTATCGAATATCGGCGTGATCGAGCAGGAACTGAACCACCTTTTCGTCCAGCAGAGTGTACCGGATGTCGTCCAGCTTGTCCTGCTTGCCCAGCTCCGCCCGGATGACGTCCGGGGTTGTGCGGTACTCGTCGGCCATTTTGGCGATTTTAGTTTCGATGTCCGAGTCGTCCACCTGTATATTTTTAAGTTTGGAGACGGCGTCGAGGATCAGGCTGTTTTTGATCTGGCGCCTGGCCCGCTGGAATAATTCCGCCTCAAGGTCCGTCTCGGATTTGCCTTCCTTCTGGAGCTGTTCCAGAAGTTCCTTTCGGCCTCCCTTGTAGCGCCGTTCGAGGTTCCGGCCGAGTTCGTCGACCTGCCGGGCCACCATCACGCCGGGCAGTTCGATTTGGATGCGGGCGTCGAGGGCCTCAAAGAGCGCGCGCCGGGTTTCCTCCTGGGCCAGCTCGGCCGCGCCGCGTTCCATTTCCGCGCGGATTTTGGTCCGGGCGTCGGCGAGGCTTTCGTAGCCGCGTTCCTTGGCCCAGTCGTCCGTCGCCTCCGGCATCTGCCGTTTTTTGATGGTCTTGAGCGTCACATGAAAATAGGCGGCTTTGCCTTGGAGGCCGTCGTCGTAAAAGTCGGCCGGGAAGGCGATCTCGACCCGGCGTTTGTCGCCGGGAGACATGCCGGCGACCTGATCGTCGAATCCCGGGAGAAATTTCATCGCGCCCAGTTCAATCATCGCGCCGTCAGCCTTGGCGCCCTCGATGGGCTGGTCGTTTTCCTTGAGAAACCCCTCATAATCGACGGCCACAAAATCCCCGCGCTGTGATGGCCGGGGGTCGAGGACGGGCACGAAGGTCGATTCGGTTTTCAGTTCATTGGTCATGGCCGCGGTGACGTCCTCGTCGGTGACAGGCGTCTGCGCGGGTTTGGGCAGAGGAATCTTGAGAATCAAATCATCCGTCAGCCGAAGGACGGGCCGGACCTCGACGCTGAGCTTGAACCGGATCTGGCCGTTGTCGGTCTTGAGGTCGGTGACCTTCGGAGTATCGACCGGATGCAGTTCCTGCTTTTCAAACGCGGCGCGGACGGCCTCCTTCAGAAGATCGTCCAAGCCTTCGGCGGCGGCCTGCTGGCCGAACTGCCGTTCGAGAATGGCCTTCGGCACGTGCCCCTTGCGGAACCCCGGCACATTCGCGCGCTCGCGCCACTTGTCCAATATCGCGTCCTTGCGCCGATCGAGCTCCTCCGCCGGTACCCCAACGGCCAGATCGACCACGCAATTTTCGGATTTTTCGACTTCAACCGTGATGTTCATTCGGAAGGACTATACGTTTTTGCGGCGGTTCGCGTCAAGGATTGCGATATTGCATGTCGTCATTCCCGCGAAAGCGGGAATCCAGTCTGCTTTACGATTGGCCTGGATGCCCGCTTCCGCGGGTATGACGATAGTCCCGATGACGATAGTTCCTCTTTGTTTATCTTTGTCCGCGGATATACTATGCTTTTTTTATGAGCATGCTCGACGATTCGCGGTACCTGTGCAGGCTCGGGGTCAACGTAGATCACGTGGCGACCTTGCGGCAGAACCGGGGGACGATGTATCCGGACCCCGTGGCGGCGGCGCTGGAGGCGGAGGCGGCCGGCGCGCACCAGATTACCGTGCATCTGCGGGAGGACCGGCGGCATATTCAGGAGCGGGATCTGGAGCTCTTGAGGCGGAGCGTTCAGACGGCGGTGAATCTGGAGATGGCCGCGCCGGCTGAGATGATCCGGTTTGCGTGCCGGATCAGGCCCGATCAGGTGACGCTCGTGCCGGAACGGCGGCAGGAGCTGACCACCGAGGGCGGGCTCGATGCGGCCGGCCAGAAAAAGTCTCTGGGAGCGGCTGTCCGCCGTCTGATGAAATCCAACATCACCGTTTCCCTGTTTATCGATCCGGATCCGCGGCAGATCGAGGCGGCGACAGACATTGGCGCGTACGCGGTGGAACTTCACACCGGCGAATACGCGAATGCCCGGACGCGCCGCCAGGCGGTCCGGGAGTTCGACCGGCTTGCCGCGGCCGCCCGCGAGGCCCAGACGTCGGGCCTGCGGGTGTTCGCGGGGCACGGCCTGCACTATCGCAACACGCGGCCGGTGGCGGAGCTGACGGAGATCGAGGAACTCAACATCGGGCACAGCATTGTCGCACGCGCGGTGTTTGTCGGGATGCGCCGCGCCGTGCGGGAGATGCTCGACACGATCCGCCGGACCGAGCCGCCCACGCCCCTGCCGCCCTTTCCGCCCACCTACCGGCCGGCGGCCTGACTCATGTGCGGAATCGTCGGTTACACGGGGACTCAGGCCGCCAAGGGGATTTTGTTTGAGGGCCTGCGGCGGCTGGAATACCGCGGGTATGATTCCGCGGGCATCGCGCTCAACGACAACGGGCGGCTTCTCGTCCGGAAAAAAATCGGAAAACTATCTGTTTTGACCGAGGACTGCCGGAAGCTTCATTCCGACGCGACCACGGGAATCGGCCACACCCGCTGGGCCACGCACGGCGGCGTCACGGTCACCAACGCCCACCCGCATGTGGACTGCCGGGGGCGGCTGGCGATCGTGCATAACGGCATCATCGAAAATTATGAGGCGCTCCGAAAAGACCTGGCGCGGAAGGGCCACAAGTTCCGGTCGGAGACCGACACCGAGATCATCGTGCATCTGGTGGAGGAAAATATAAAAAAGGGTCTGCTGACGGCCACGCGTCTGGCGGCCCAGAAACTCGAAGGCGCCTACGCGCTGGTCGTGATGGAACGCGGGAGCGATACCCTGATCGCGGCCCGAATGGGCGCGCCGCTTGTAATCGGGCTGGGAGACAGCGCCGGCGAAAACTTCATCGCCTCCGACATCCCGGCGCTTCTGCCGTTTACGCGGTCGGTGATGTTTCTGGACGAGGAGGAAATCGCGGAAGTGACCCCGGCCGGCGCGAAGGTGTTTCTGATGGACGGCCGGCCTCTTCGAAAAGCCGTCCAAAAAATCACGTGGGACAATGTCTCGGCCGAGCGCGGCGGGCACAAGCATTTCATGATGAAGGAAATTCTCGAACAGCCCGAAGCGGTGGCCAAGACCGTCGGGACCTACATTCGAAACGGGAAAATCCTGTTTCCCGAAACGGCGGGAATTTCGGACTGGCTCGCGGCCGCGCCGCCCTCGCGCGTGACGTTTCTGGCCTGCGGGACGAGTTTTCACGCCGCGATGGTGGCCAAGTACGAAATCGAGCGGTACCTGCGCCTCCCGGTCGAAACCGATGTCGCGTCGGAACTCCGGTACCGGCACGCCGTGATGACCGACCGGGAACTGATGATTGCCGTGAGCCAGAGCGGCGAGACCGCCGACACGCTGGCGGCGGTGCGGCGGTACAGAAAAAAAGGCCGCAAAATTATTTCGATCTGCAACGTCGTGGGCAGCACCCTGACGCGGCTTTCCGACGGCGTGGTCTACACGCTGGCCGGCCCGGAAATCGGCGTGGCGTCGACGAAAGCCTTCACGACCCAGCTGGTTTCTCTGACTTTGCTGATGCTCGATTTGGGCGTTCAACTGCGGCGGCTGAAACCCGCGTTCGTGAAAGCCAAACTCCAGGCCCTCATGGCCCTGCCCGCGGCGATCCGGACCACGCTGGAACGGACGGCGCCGGTGATCAACCGGATCGCGCGCGCGGAATTCAAGAAAAACCATTTCCTCTATCTCGGCCGCGGCCCGAATTTCCCGATCGCGCTGGAGGGGGCTTTGAAATTAAAGGAAATTTCCTACATTCACGCGGAAGGGTACGCGTCCGGCGAGATGAAGCACGGGCCGATCGCGCTGATCGACGATGATCTTCCGGTGTTGTCGATCGCGACCGCCGACGAAGTCTATCCGAAGGTCCTGTCGAACATGCAGGAGGCGCGCGCCCGCGGCGGGATACTCATCGGGCTTTCGAATCCAAAAGACCGCCGCGTTGCGTCGCTGTGCCGGCACGTGATCGAAGTCCCGAAAGTCGATCCGTTGATCCAGCCGATCGTCAACGTGATTCCGCTCCAGCTTCTGGCCTACACCATCGCCGACCTCCGGGGCTGTGACATCGACCAGCCGCGAAATTTGGCCAAGTCTGTGACGGTGGAATGATGTTTGCGGCTCAATCATCTCCTCCCCCCTTGCGGGGGAGGTTGGGAGGGGGGTCAATCGGCCATGTATAGAGCTGTCGTGGCGATCGCAACCTCCACGGCGACGGATGCGGCCCTGTCGGTCGTTCGAATGACCGGAGAGAACTGTCACAGAATCCTGGAGGCCTGTCTTCGAAAAAACCGTGAACCATTGAATCTGACGCGGGTGGCCGACCGCCGCGTGACGCTGTGTGAATTCGTTCATCCCGATACGGGAGAAATACTGGATCGGGTGACGGTGATCCTCTATAGGGCGCCGAATTCCTACACCGGTGAAGATCTAGCCGAGCTGATCTGCCACGGCGGCCGGGGTCTGACGCGCGCGATTTTCCGGATCCTCGTTCAGGCGGGCTTCACACCGGCGGTCGCGGGTGAATTCACGCGCCGGGCATTCTTGAACGGCAAGCTGGATCTCGCGCAGGCCGAGGCCGTGGCGGCCGCGACGTCGGCTTCGTTTGCCCTCGCCGCCCGCGCCGCCGCGGCCGGACTGACCGGGGAAACATCCGAACGCATCAAGTCTCTGGCCGATCAGATGACTGAAATTCTGTCTCTGCTGGAAGCCAACCTCGACCTCTCGGAAGAGGGCATCGACGTCGTGGATCCCGACCGCATTCGGTCTGTGCTTCGGGCCGGATCGGCCGCGCTGTCGGAACTGCTCCGGCATGCGGACCGCTCGGCGTATCTGTCCGGCGCCGTTCGGGTGGCGATCATCGGAAAACCGAATGTCGGCAAGTCTACCCTCTTAAATCGCCTTCTTGGATCACCCCGCGCGATCGTTTCGCCGGAACCGGGCACCACCCGGGACGTCGTCGACGGGCGGATCGAGATCGATGATGTTCTGTTTGAGTTTCTGGATACGGCAGGACTGCGCGGGGCGACTGACCGGATCGAGGCCGAGGGCATTGAACGAAGCCGCCGTGCGGCGGGATCGGCGGATATCATCGTGTTCGTACTGGATGCGTCGTCCATCGGCGAGGAGGATATCGATATCGCGCATGATCTGCCGGAAAAAACATCCCGGATTTTGGCGCTGAATAAGACGGACTTGGAACCCGGCGATCCTACCGCGCTGTCGAGGCTTCAGGGCAATGGATTTAAGGACATGCCAACGGTGCGAACGGTCGGGACCCGGCCGGATGGCGCTGACTCCTTGCGCGAGCGGATATCCGCCCTCGGCCGCGGGTTTCTCGGAGACACAACCGATACGCCGGTGTGGATCAGCTCCCGTCAGGCCGAGTGTCTGCGACGCGCCAAAGAGGCCGTCGAGCGCGCGATCACCGCGGCAATGGCCGGTGAACTGACCGAAGAATTTCTATCGGCGGACATCCGCGAGGCGCTGTCGGCGCTGGAGGATTTCGCTGGCCGGAAGACGCATGATGACGTTCTGGACAAGATCTTTTCGAGTTTTTGTGTAGGCAAATGATCCCCCCCTCCCAGCCTCCCCCTCAAGGGGGGAGGAGTCACCGATGACCGACGTCATCGTTGTTGGCGCCGGGCATGCCGGCATGGAAGCCGCCGCGGCGTGCGCGCGGATGGGGCTTGCCACCAAGATCGTCACCTTGAGAAAAGAGGAAATTGGCCAGATGTCCTGCAATCCCGCCATTGGCGGACTGGCCAAGGGACAGCTGGCGCGGGAAGTCGACGCGCTCGGGGGACTCATGGGCCGCATCACCGACGAAGCGGGAATTCAATTTCGCATGTTGAATACACGGAAAGGCCCGGCCGTTCATTCGCCGCGCGCGCAGGCGGACCGCAAACTCTACAAGGCGGTTGCGCGCCGGATTCTGGAATCGACGCCGAATCTGGAGATTGTCGAAGACGAAGCCGTCGAAATTTTGATCGAGCATCCAGCATCGAGCATCCGGCATCGAACATCCAGCATCCATCTGACCGGCCTGCGCTGCAAACGCGCCGGCGATATGCCCGCACGCGCGGTGATCCTCACGACCGGAACATTCCTGCAGGGGCTGATGCACTTCGGGCTGGAGACCAAAGTCGGCGGTAGAATGGGGTCGCCCGCGGCCTATCCGCTCTCCGACAATTTACGGAAACTGGGGGTCGACCTTGGCCGCCTGAAGACCGGGACGCCGCCGCGGCTCGACGGGAGAACGGTCGACTTTTCAGCGTTCGAGGTTCAACAGGGCGACGAGCCGCCGCCACGATTCAGTTTCTGGGCCGGGATCGAGCCGAAAAATCGGGCGGTGTGCCACCTGGGATATACCAACGAAAAAACACACGAGATCATCCGCGCCAGTCTCGACCGGTCGCCGCTCTATACCGGCCGGATCAAGTCCCGCGGGCCGCGGTACTGCCCGAGCATCGAGGACAAGGTAGTCAAGTTTTCCCACCATCCCCGGCACTATGTGTTTTTGGAGCCTGAAGGTCTGGATACGGCGGAATTATACGTCAACGGCATCGCGACCTCCCTGCCGGCGGATTGCCAGACAGCCTTTGTTCGAACGATCCGGGGCCTGGAAAAATCGGAGATCACCAAGTTCGGATATTCGGTGGAATATGATTACGTGCCGCCGCACGAAATCCGGTCAACGCTGGAATGCCGGAAAATCCCGGGACTCTACGTGGCCGGGCAGATCAACGGCACGAGCGGCTACGAGGAAGCCGCAGCGCTCGGCCTTGCGGCCGGAATCAACGCCGCAGCAAAAATTCTGGGCCTGCCGCCATTTGTTTTATCGCGCGACCAGGCTTATATCGGCGTGCTCATCGACGATCTGGCGACCAAGAGCACCGACGAGCCGTACCGGATGTTCACCAGCCGCGCGGAATACCGCCTCCTTCTCCGGCAGGACAACGCGCATCTCAGGCTCCGGAAAATCGCGGAGACGTACGGTCTTCTGCCGGCGGAAATCCTGGACCGCTTTAAGGAAGAGGAGGAAAAGCGTGATGAGATTCTAAATTCCCTGCGGCGGACCCGGTTGCCCGTAACGGAAGAGATGAAACGCGTCTGCGAGTTCCGCAACACCGCCCCGCCGGCGGGTTCGCCGACCGCCGAGGAACTTCTGCGGCGGCCATTTGTGCGCTACGAGGATCTTCTGGCAATCAACGCGCCGCTGGCCCGCCTGCCATCGAGCGTCATGGCGCAGGTGGAGATTGAAGTCAAATACGAAGGATACATCCGCCGCCAGCGCGAGGCCGTTGACCGCGCGGTCCGGCAGGAAGCGCATCTAATTCCGGAGACCCTCGATTACGCCGCCGTGCCGAGCCTGACCCTGGAGGCCCGGGAAAAACTCAAGAAACACCTCCCGCGCACGCTGGGCCAGGCCGCGCGGCTCTCCGGAGTATCCCCGGCCGACATTCAGAATCTCCTCATCTATCTCACGGCTGGATTCCCGCTTTCGCGGGAATGACGAAGCGTTGCAGTTGTAGGTCTGCCCCACAGGAAAATACGGAGGGGTTGCTGGATTACGGCTGCTGATGTCGTTCGATGAGGGTTTCCGCGTGGTCGACCAGGAGTTGTTGACGGTCGTGCCGGCGGGTTGAGAAATAGACGTGGCCGCCGATGTAGAGGATGAGGGCGGGCGGCAGGAGAATCAGAAGGACAATGCCCCAGAAAAATCCGCGGGCCTGGTCGGGTTCGAGGTCGCCGTAGCACATTGGGCATGCCGATGCCTCCGGGACGGCCAACAGCCAACAGCCAACAGCCAACAGTGAAACAAAGATTGCGATTTGGAGCCGGCGGGCAGAGTCCGTCACCCCCGCGAAAGCGGGGGTCCATATGCCATTTCTGCTGCAGTTGCGGACTGGATTCCCGCTTTCGCGGGAATGACGAATGTAAAGAGACCTCTGAGACACTACACTAGTGCCTGAATCCGCCGAAGACGCCTCCGATGTCGGGTGAGATCAGGACGGCCAGGATGAGGACGGCGATCAGGCAAAGGGCGACGACGCCGAAGATCCATCGGCCCTCGGACTTGAGGTGCATGAAAAACATCGCGATCAGGGCCACTTTGACGATGGCGATGCTCCCCGCAATGGCAATCGCGACCGGCCGGGAAACGTCCAGGGTGTTGACCCAGACGGTGAGAAACGTCAGGACAGCCAGCGCTCCGAAGATGGCCAGATAGGTGCGGACCATTTTTTTGGGGTCGCCGTGTCCGCCCGCGGCGGCTGCCGCCTGCGGCTCCTGGGGGCTTCGGAGGGTTGTCATAACAGATACAACAACGGAAACAGGACGACCCACACGAGGTCGACGAAATGCCAGTAGATGCCGGCGTACTCGACGCGTTCGCACCGGCGGGCCGACAACCGGCCGCGAACGCCCTGGTACAGAATATAGGAATTAAAAAATATCCCGCCCAGAACGTGCAGGCCGTGAAGACCCGTCATGGTGTAATAGAAGGACCCGAAGAGGCCGCTGGAGATCGTGATGCCGAGGTGCCATTTGTGGGGATATTCGTAGCCTTTCACGCAGAGGAAAAATATCCCGCAGAGAATGGTGGCGGTCAAATAACCGATCATGGCCTTGCGGTTGTCCTGCTGGATCGCCGCAAGGGCCAGAACCATCGTGACGCTGCTGACGATCAAAACGAATGTGTTGGCCGCGGCGACCGGAACGCTCAGATCCGCGTGCGAGGGCATGATGAAGAGGGGACTGCCGATTCTCAGGACGATGTAGGAACTGATGAGACTTCCAAACAGCATCACTTCCGACGCGAGAAACACCCACATCCCAAGCTTGCCGTGCGGGACCCCGGTCGACGTCGGTTCGTCCGAAGGATCCAAAATCCACGGAACGGAGGTCATGACAGTTCCTTTTCCGGAACGTGCTGGGGGGACCAGTCTGTTTTGTGGCCCGGCACGCTGTACTCGTAGGGCCCGCGGTGGATCGCCAGTTCGCCCGCGAAATTCCCGTGAGGCGGCGGGGACGGGCAGGCGGCCCAGTCGAGGGTCGTCGCGTTCCAGGGGTTGGCCGACGTTTTTTTGCCCTTAAAAATGCTGATGAAGAAATTCAAGACGAACGGAATCTGCGCGAGCGCGAGACAAATCGCGCTGATGGTCATGACCTTGTTCAGGGGCAGAGTCGGGTGGTTGTGGATCTGCGCGGTCGGGTCATACTGCCGGCGGAGCACCCCCGCCATGCCCTGCCACATCATGGGAAAGAAAATCCCGTTCATCGCGGTGACCGTCAGCCAGAAGTGGACCTTGCCCCAGAATTCGTTCATGGTCCGGCCGAACATTTTCGGAAACCAGTAGTAGAGACCCCCAAAGAGCGCGATCAGACTGCCGGTGACGACGACGTAATGAAAATGGCCGATGACGTAGAGCGTGTCGTGGAGGTAGATATCGGTCGGCGTGAAACCAAGCGGGAGGCCCGTGAGTCCGCCGATGCCGAACATCGGGATAAACGCGAGCGCAAAGAGCATCGGCGTCGTGAAATGGATGGACCCTCCCCTGAGGCTCAATAGAAAACACGTCAGCACCATAACGGACGGGATGGAAATGATCATCGTCGTCACCGTGAAAAATTTGGTGACGTCGGTCCGCATGCCCGACAGGAACATGTGGTGTGCCCAGACGATGAAGGACAGCGCGCCAATGGCGCAGACCGAGACGACCAGCTCAAAATACCCGAACAAGGGTTTCCGGGTGCCGTTCGCCAGGATCTCCGCGACGATGCCGAATTCTGGTAGAAGCAGAACGTAAACTTCCGGGTGCGCCAGGAACCAGAAGAGATGTTGCCAGAGAAGAGGATTGCCGCCGCCCGGCTGTTCCACCGGCGCGCCGCCGAAGATCAGGTTGGCCGGGATGAAAAAGTTCGCCTTGGCCACGCGGTCGAGCAGCTGCAGGATCGCGCCGCCCTGAAGGACCGGGAACGCCAGGACCAGCAGGATGGCGGTGACGAACTGGCACCAGACGAAAAACGGCAGTCGGAGCCACGTCATGCCCCTGGCGCGGAGGTTCAGGGTGGTGACGATGAAGTTGATCGCGCCGAAGAGCGAGGACGTGATGATAAACGTCATCGCGATCAGCCACATCGTCTGGCCCGGCGGGGCGAGGTCTGCGAGGGGCGCGTAGGACGTCCAGCCCGACTGGGCGGCGCCGCCCGGCATCGCGAAACTCGACAGCATGAGAATTCCGCCGACGAGGAAAATCCAGTAGGAGAGCATATTCAAAAACGGGAAAGCCATGTCTTTCGCGCCGATTTGAAGCGGCAGGACAAAATTTCCGAACGCCGCGACGCCGAGGGGGACGATGCCGAGGAAGACCATGATGGTGCCGTGCATGGCGCCGAGCTGGTTGTAGAATTCGGGCAGCATCACGCCGCCGGGCGCCATGGTCTCCGGGAGAAACTGGCCGATGATGGGAATGGGCTGGCCGGGCCAGGCGAGCTGCCAGCGCATCATGAGCATCATGAAAAATCCGGAAAGCAAAAACAGCATCGAGGTGATCATGTACTGAATGCCGATGACCTTGTGGTCCGTCGAAAACACATAGGTCCGGACAAACCCGAGCTGGGGGTGCGCTTCGTGCCCGCCTGTCTGCGTCTGGGAATGGACTGCCGCGCCCTTCATCAGAGTTCCGCCTTGTCCGCGAGTTTCTTTTGGATCCACGCGTCAAATTCCTCCTGGGTCATGACCTCCACGTTTCCGAGCATCCGGTAATGGGCCAGGCCGCAGAGCTGGGCGCAGGCGATTTCGAACTTGCCGCGCAGGATTGGCTCAAACCAGATCCGCACGCGCATCCCGGGCGTCACGTCCTGCTTGGTGCGGAAGGCCGGGACGTTGAAGCCGTGGATGACGTCCATGGACGTGAGGTAGGCCAGGGTCGGTTTCCCGAGCGGCGCCGGCATCGTGTTGATCGAAACGATATCGTCTTTGGAGGCCGGGTCGCTGTCATCGAGGCCGATTGGGTTGCCGGAACTGACGAGATGAATGTCCCGCCGGCCGAATTCGCCGTCCGGGCCGGGATAGTGGAAGTTCCACGCGAACTGCTGGGCGATCACGTGGACGACGTTGGCCTTTTTTTCCTCCGGAAAGGTCTCCATCACCTGGGCCCAGACCGGAAGACCAATCACGAAGATCATAAACATCTCGAAAACGAGAATGATCCCGTCCGGGACCATGGACTTGGCGACGCTCAGCTGGCCGCGCACGGCCGGAACGCCGGGCCTGGCACGGTAGTGCGCCAGGCAGTAGACGAAATAAATGCCCCAGAGGACGAAAATGAGGAGCATGGCCCAGTGGAAAATATCCAGCTGGGTATCGAGTTGCGCGGCGTACGTGGATGCCTTGACCGGCACCCACCAGCCGTAGAGTTGCTCAGGCGCGTTCATGAAGGCGAGATTATAGACCAATGTCTGGTGTCAAGTCAAACAAAATCTACTGCATTTGAGGTATCCGGTCAGAAAAACGCCGGATATTCAAACGGCTGGTTTCCGGAAAAAAACGCCATCATGACGATCAGCAGGAACAGCACGACGACCAACAGAAGCATGTAGAGCAGCCGTTTCTTCCACATAAACGGTTACAGGGGGTGCGCCCGGATGTACCGGTAGAGTTCGTCAGCCATGATCCGGTGACCCTTGGAATTGGGATGAGGGTCTCCCGGCGCCACCCAAACCTGGCGGGGGTCCTCTCCGAATTTCAGGTGAAAAAGCGGATAGGTATTGATCGTATCGATCCGCATCTTCTGAAATGCCGCCCCGATTTGTTCATAGAGGGGAGGATAAGATTCATCCTTGGTCAGGTTGGTTGTGTTCGGAGTCAACATCACCATCAGTGGAATGTCGCGGGAGTCACACAACGCCTTAAGCTCCCTCATCGAGCGTTTGCTTTGCTCCCATCCGGGCTGTCCATCCCGGTGAAGTTCCCGGTAATATTCAGCAAGCGATTTGCCTTGGATGCCCGTTTGCAGGCTTGCCCATTGCTGATAGAGGAACGCCAGGAACAGAGAATGCCTCAACACAGGGTTGTTTGCTCTAAACGGAATGATCTCGGCGTCGTTGATGAAATAGTTCACCACCACCATGTCCGGCTCCACCTGCTCCGCCTGTTTTTTAAACAATTCAACTTCATGAAAAGTATTGTAATTTGCAATACCGGCATTGACAACCAAATATTCGACCTCCCCGCCTTCAGGATCCCGGTTCAGCATCGACTCGGCCGCCGCGGTAAACACCTCTCCAGGGGCCACCCCCCATCCCAGGGTGATCGAACTGCCCAGTACAAAAATCCGTTTTTCGTTGCTGGGTTTTGGCCGGGCAAGCTCTTTTGAGCGGTGTCCGAGGGAATTGAGCTCGATTTCCACGCCCATCAATTTAGCGCGGCTGTTGGGCCGGTGGACGTGCGAAATATTTGGATCGGTCGACCGGGTCTGCAATGTCGTGGCGTACTTCACCATCTCGACGCTGTAAATGGGCTTGACCGCCGAAATCACCCGGATCAGAAATTCTCCGGAGAGGAGGACGAAAGCCAGGTAAAATAACCCGAGGCCGGCACGGCTCAGCAGGGTCTTCATATTTTTCATCTAAAACTGGAAATAAATAAACTGCCGGGCGCCAAATTCTCCCCACACGGCCGTCAAACAGAAGATCAGCGTATATAAAAACCATCTGACCGGCGTGGGCCATCGCGTGACGGCCATGGTGTCATCCGCCTTTAAGGAGAGCAACTGGATCAAAACGAGCAGCCATGAATAGAATATGATGTCCAGCAGTTTCGCCTTAAGGCCGATATTCGGCAGGAATTGAAAATGGAACAGCAGGCTGTGGATCATATCCCCCAATTGGGCGAGGGACTGGACTCTGAAAATCAGCCAGCCGAGGCACACCAGGTGAAACGTCAGAAACACCCGAAGCAGGCGGGGCATTCGGTCCCAGAATTTTCGGGTGTAATAATACGCCCAGATGAGGACGCCGTGATAGAGACCGAAGAGGCCGAAATTCCAGTTGGCCCCATGCCAAAATCCGAGCAAAAGTTCCGTGACCATGAGAGCCACGAAAAAAATGAGATTGTGCCGGACACGGAGCGGCAGTTTTTTGAAGCGATCGCTTCTGTCGATGTACAGGTAATACGGCGAAAACATGTAATCCCGGAACCAGCTCGACAGCGAAATGTGCCACCGCCGCCAAAACTCGGAAATATCCGTGGAAAAATAGGGCCGTTTGAAATTGTCCATCAATCGGATCCCCATCATCCGGGCCAGGCCGATGGCGATGTAGGAATACCCCGCGAAATCGCCGAAGATCTGGAAGGCAAACGCATACGTGGCGATCAGCACCTCGCTTCCCCGGTACGGCGGGGGCGCGGCAAAGACCGGATCGACCAGTTTGGCCAGATTGTCCGCCACAAACATCTTCAGAAAGAGCCCCCAGTAGACCAGAAAGAATCCCCGCAGGACATCTTCCCGGACCAGGGTTCTCGGCGAGGCCACCTGCGGATACAGATTTGTGCCGCGTTCGATCGGGCCGGCCACGAGTTGAGGGAAATAGGAGACGTAGAGGGCAAAATCGAGAAAATGGTCCGACGCCGGCATTTTTTTGTTGAAGACGTCGAGGGTATAGCTCATGGTCTGGAAGGTGTAAAACGAGATGCCGACGGGAAGAATGACGTTTAAAACGTGAAGTCGGACATCGACTCCCATCCCATCGAGGGCCGTTTGGACATTGGTGATGAAAAAGTCATAGTATTTGAAAAAACAGAGCATGGACAAATTCCCGGCAAGGCTGAGGACCAGAAAAAATTTCCGCCGTTTGGGATCGGCGCTTTCGAAAATTTTTCGCGAGCAGACGTAATCGAGCACGGTTGAAATGAAGATCAAGGAGAGAAATTTCCAATTCCAGAATCCATAAAACACATAGCTCGCGACCAGCAGCATGGCGTTTTGCCGGCGAAGGTTCGTCTGCAGCGCCAGATAGAGGCCGTAGACAATTACAAAAAAAACCGCAAACTCGTGGGTGTTAAATGACATGATCTCCCCCATCCCCCCCGGCTGGGGAGGCCGCGCGGGGAATCACCGGCGGCGGGTAACCAGGTCGGCGATGGTATTGATCGAACCGAAAGCGTCGAAATCCATTTTCTCCATGTCCAGTTCGACCTTGAACTCCTTGCCGATAAACGAGATCAGCAGCATCATGGTATAGGAATCGATCGTATCCGTCCCCACCAGATCCTGATCGTCGCTTTCGATGGCGATGCTGAGTTCTCCCTCAATCAGTGCCTTGATTTTGGATTTGACGGTTTCCCGGTCAAAAATCTGACTCATCGGCTTTTCCCCCATACTTTGATGTGCAGCAGATTTGAGTCGAACGGAATGCCCCGTTCGGTCCGCGTTTTCTCCAGTTCCTCCCGCAAGTCTTTCATGAAACTTTCCCGGTCCTTGACGTCGCAGATGACCTGGCTCGACCGGGCCTTCCACCATTTCATATGATCTTCAAAACTTCCAAATACCACATCACTCACCTTTTTGACATCGATATCGAATTTTTGGTGAAAGACCGCGAACTGGTCCCGGAGTTCCTCGGGGCTGACGCGAATCGCCAGCCCGGCGGTTTTCATGACCTGCGCAAACGTCAGATGCCTCCTCAGGGCCTTCACAATCGCTTTCTTGAAATGGTACCCGTCGTCTTTGGCGATCATCAGAATGTCAAGGCTCCCGTTGTCCTTCAACACCCGTTCCATCTCCGCCGCCGAAAGCGGCAGGGACGTGACCCAGTGCAGCGCCAGCGTCGAGATGATCTTGTCCACCGATTTGTCCGCCAGCGGGATCCGCTCAAAGGAGCCGACCTTCCAGGTAAATCGCCCATTGCCCCGGAATTTGTCGACAGCCAAATCCAGCATCCCCTGGGCCGGATCAATCCCGGTCCCCTGCATCCCGCGCCGCTCAAACTCCCCGGCCAGAATCTCAAACCCCAGTCCCGTTCCGCATCCGATGTCCAGAACAACCCGGTCGCCGCCGCTGAAGTCGATCCCCCTTAAAAAATCAACGGTGATCTTGCCATATAAAAACTCCCGATTCTTGCGATCCTCGTATGCGCGGCTCCCCCGCTCCGAATAGGTCGTCACGGTATCTTTGTTGACCTGCGCTTCAAAAGATTCTCGATTTGTCGTCACGATGGGGAGCAGTATACCGCAGTCGCCGTTTATTGTAAAATTCAAAATTAAAAATAAATGAACGGATCGCCGAGGCCGGAGTTAACAATGAGATAGATGATCAGCAGGCCATATCCGATATCCTTGATGGATGCGGGGCAGTCTTCCAGATAGCGGATGGGCGGCGGCAAAAGGCTCCAAGCATGCGTCAGGGCGACGGCCAACATGAGCATCAGGCACTGACCGGAGATGATTTGAGAGGCGCCGGAACTCCCCGCCGCCATCGCATGGAGCATTTCATACGCCTGACTCATCGAGGGACTGCGCATGATAACGCAGCCGATCAGGATCAACAGAAATGAGACAGCCCAGGACAACAGGCCGTACCCGCGCGTCCGGGTCCAGGCCGGCTCCGGATTTTCCCGGTATAGAATTTTCCGGTAGATCGCGTGGGCGATCAACCAGACGCCATGGTACGCGCCCCAGGCCACGAATGTCCAGCGGGCGCCGTGCCAGAGGCCGCCGAGCAAAAAGACGATCGCGATGTTTCGCAGCGCGGCCGCCGCCGTGAGCTGTGCGCCGCCCAGAGGGATAAAGACGTATTCTCTCATCCACGCGGAAAACGTGATCTGCCAGCGCGCCCAGAAGTCCCGCGGGTCGCGGGCCAGATACGGAAAATTGAAATTGATGGGCAGGCGCACACCCAGAAGTCTGGCCGAGCCCCGGGCCATGTCCGTGTAGCCGGAAAAATCGCCGTAGAGCTGCACCGCATATGCCGCCGCGGCCAGCCAGAGCATGAAGGTCGTGTATTTGTGAGGCGCATGAAAAACAGGATCCACCAGGACGCGCCCGAGCACGTCAGCCACCAGCGTCTTTTTGACGAACCCCATTAAAAACAGACGCAGACCGTCGGCGACCGCGCCGGCCGTCAGAGGGTCGGGCCGCCGCAGCTGGGGAATCAGTTCGTGAGAACGGACAAAGGGGCCGGCGATCAGGCGTGGGAAAAAAGAAAGATAGCAGACGTAATCCAGAAACGAACGGGTCGGCGCGATCCGGCCGCGGTAAACATCCAGCGTGTAGCCCAGACTCTGCAGGGTGTAAAAAGAAATCCCAACGGGCAGGATTATCTCGAAGACAGGCGCCGGGAGGCCGCCGCCAAACAGCCTGCGGGCATGGCCGGCGGCGTTGACGAAAAAATCAATGTATTTGAAATAGAACAGGATTCCAAGGTTGGCGCAAACACTCGTCCACATCCAAAGTCGTCTTGCCAGGGCCGATCCCGATTCCGATATGCGGATGGCGGCGGTAAAATCGACCATGGAGATCATGAGCAACAGAAGCGAACAGGGGGGGCTCGCGGCGCCGTAGAACAGGAAACTGGCGATGGTCAGCAGCCACATCCGACCGGCGCCGCGGACGACAAAGGATAGAGCCAGCACGGCCGGGAAAAAGATGAAATACTCAGGGCTGGAAAAAATCATGATCCGGTCGATTTCAGCGCCGGCAGAATCACCCGCTGCAAAAGCGCCTCGGTCATCTGCCGACGGTTCTGCCGTTTGAGATGCAGGTCGTCAAAATAATACGTATCGTCAAATCCGATCTGCTCGTTGGTGATGGACGGCCACGCCAGGCGATTCTGTTTTGAAACGGCCTGCACGGCGGCGTGAAATTTTTGCTTCATGCTGGGGTCGGCGGTTTCCCGGCCCCAGGCTGCCATCGGGATGGTGACGAGGAGCGGCCGGGCGCCGATCTTCCGAATGCCGTGGATGAGATTTGAAAGGCTTGCCGTCTGCGTCTCGCCGACGTCGTATGGGTTCAGATACTCCTGAATCTGCGGCAGCGGCTGGAGAAATTCCCCGTCAGGGTTCTTCCGGGGCAATATCCCGAACACCAGTCTGCGGGCGGCTTTGCGCGCCTCCTCCTTTTGCGACCAGTCGCCCCAAAACCGGTACAGACCCGACACATCATAAATGGGATTGAGCAGCCAGTCGATATAGGCTGTCTGATATGTGCCCAGCCCATGCCGCAGGGTGTCCTTGACCAGGCCGGCGCCCTGGAGAAGCGGATACCGCTCCGCCCACCCCGCGGCATTTTCAATTTGATGTCTCACGCCCTCGTTGTAGAATTGGCGGTGCAGCTCAAAATCTCCGACGTCGATCAGAAAAATCTGTTCCAGCGGATCCGGCTCTCCGACGAGCTTGGGACGGATCACCCGTTCAAACATCATCCCGACTTTGATAGCCCCGCCGCCGCTGAACGCCAGATTGAATGCCTGATGGGGATATCCCAGTTCCCGCAGCCGTTGGGTGAGATACGCCGAATCGATATTTTCCCGCGGCCGTGAAGAACCCAGGATCAAGATTCTCGGTTGCCGGGGGGATTTCCAGAAATCGAGCACCCGCACGTCAAACGGGATCGTCCGGACCGACAGGAAAAAGGTTCCGGCAAGAACGTCCGCCGCCAGAATGAGAAGAAAGATCCGGGCACAACGGGTGATCAGCCGTGAACGGCTCACGATATTTCCGCCACTCGGTCCAGCCCGGCCAGGTCCTTGTGAATGGCCGTCACATGCAGGGGGCCGCCGCCGAGAAGTTTGTCCAGATCACCCGCAATCCTGGGAGAGATTTCGAGGAAAATACGGCCGCCGGGGTTTAGACGGCCAGGGGCCGCCCGAAGAATCCGCCGGTAGACAGCAAGACCGTCCCCGCCGTCCGTCAGGGCCTCTTTCGGCTCGAACTTGCGGATGGTCCTTGGCAGGGATTCGTATTCCGCGAGGGACAGATAAGGCGGGTTGGAGACGATGACGTCAAACGTTTCGGAAGATTCCGCCGGAAAAAGATCGCGCTGGACGAGCCGCACTCGCCCCAGAAGTCCCAAGTCCGCCATATTTCTGGCGGCAACTTTTGCGGCGCCCTTGGACAGCTCCGTCGCCGTGATCCGAACGTCCGGCCGGGCATGCGCAATGGCGGCGGCAATGCAGCCGGAACCGGTGCCGAGGTCGCAGATCCGGATGCTGGATGCTCGTTGCTGGATGCTGGATTGGAGCCAGGACAGGGCGGATTCAACCACGTGCTCGGTTTCCGGGCGCGGGACGAGAACGGATTCGTCGACGTAAAAGGGAAGGCCGAAAAATTCCTTGCGATTCAAAATGTAGGCGACCGGTTTGGCGCCCGCCCTCTGCCGGACGCGTTCCCGGTAGGAGGAGAGTTCCAGGTCTGTGAGGGTCCGTTCGCGGCGGGTGAGGAGCGACTCGCGCGTGAGGCCGAGCGTGTGGGCCAGCAGAAGTTCGGCGTCCAAGTCCGGACTTTCGATGCCTTTGTCCCGGAAAAACTGCGTGGTCCGGGAGAGCAGATTGCCGACCGCCCACTCGATCATGCGGCCGGCCTCCCCGGTTCCATTTTTGCGCGGATTTCGGCCTCGGTCAGGGGCCCGATCAGGCCGTCCAGGTTGCCTTCGAGGACGTCGTTTAACGCATGGAGCGTGACGTTGACCCTGTGGTCGGTCACGCGGTTCTGGGGGAAATTGTACGTCCGGATCCGTTCCGACCGGTCGCCCGTTCCCACCTGCTCCCGGCGGCTGGCGGCCCGCTCCGCCGCAGCCTTCTCCCTCTCCATATTATATAGGCGCGCCCGGAGGACCTTCATCCCCCGGGCTTTGTTCTTGAGCTGTGACTTTTCGTCCTGGCAGGAAACCACAAGTCCGGAGGGCATGTGCGTGATGCGGACAGCCGAGTCTGTCGTGTTCACGCTCTGGCCGCCGTGCCCGCCGGACCGGAACACGTCGATCCGCAAATCCTCGTCGCGGATCTTGACGTCGACTTCCTCGGCTTCAGGCAGGACCGCCACGCTCGCGGCTGACGTATGGATCCTGCCGGAGGATTCCGTCACCGGCACGCGCTGGACCCGGTGGACGCCGCTTTCGTGCTTGAGCACGCTGTACACGTCCTGCCCCGCCACAGACAAAATCGCCTCCTTCATGCCGCCGATGCCCGTCGACGACAGCGACATCGCCTCGGTTTTCCAGCCGCGTCGGTCGGCGTAGCGGGTGTACATGCGGTAGAGGTCCGCCGCAAACAGCGCCGCTTCCTCCCCGCCCGTTCCCGCACGGATCTCCAGGATGACGTTTTTGGCGTCGGTGGGGTCCTTGGGCAGAAGTTCCACCATGAGTGATTGCTCAAGGCGTGCTATCGCCTGCGTTTTTTCGGCCAGCTCGGCCGCCGCCATTTCGCCCATTTCCCTGTCCTGTTCCGCAAGTATTTTGAGGTCCGCCACCTCTTTTTTCAGCCGCTCGGATTTGTGAATGGACTGGACCAGCGGTTCAAGCCGCGAGAATTCCTTGCCGAGCGCCGCACGTCTGGCCGGGTCGGCTGTAACTTTGGGATCGGCCAGCTGTGACTCAACCGCCAAGCAGCGGTTCAAAACGTCGCGGACAAGGTCCGACAGGGCCATGCGTGTCTGGAGGGGAACAGACGGAGGGCGGGAGCCCTACGTGGAGGAAATCTGGTAGGACTTGTAGCGGTTCAGAAACCGTTCGATCCGGCCCGCCGAATCAACGAACTTGTGCTGGCCGGTATAAAACGGATGGCACGCGCCGCAGATCTCCAGCCGCAGTTCCTTGCGGGTCGACCGCGTCGTAAAGGTATTGCCGCAGTTACACAGCACCGTACACTCGTTGTACTCCGGGTGAATGCCTTCTCGCATAGTGGGGGGATTCTACGTCAGGTGGGGGTCCAAAATCAAGCTCTTTCTTCCGCGCCCGGGTCACAGACTCATACTACTTCAAGTCCGGCCCGAATTGTGAAATACTGCACTGCCCATGAACGTGTTGGATGCATTATTTACAGCGGGCGCGCGTCTGTCCATGAGAATTCGCCCGCCGGCGAAAATCCGGCGAGCCGTATCCGAAATCGACGAAACGGACCGCGGATCCATCCTGGTTGTTGCGACGACCGCTCTCGGAGATGCCGTCTGCGTCACGCCTCTGATCGAATCTCTGCGGGCGGCGCTGCCCGGCGCGCGGATCGGTCTTTTTGTCCGGGAAGAATTCGCGCCGCTTTTTTCGGCGGACAGGGATGTCCAGTCCCCGAAGCTCCAGACTCAGGAAATCCCAGGACGGGATTTCCTTCAATCTGCGAAGGGGGCGGCCCGGCGTCTGACGGAGGTCATAGATTACCCCGGCAAGTTCCGCCGCATGGGAGAGGCGATCCGGCGGATCCGGGCGGGCGGTTACCGGACGGCGCTGCTTTGCAACATGAACGACCCGGATGTCGTGCCGCTGCTGCTGTGGGGCGGCGTCCGTGCCTTTCTTCGTCGGCGCAACCGCACGACGATTTTTCGGGAATTCCTCGCGAACCCGGGGGATGAGGCGTTGCCGCCGGCGCATGCGGTGCGGGGGGCGCTGGAGCTTGGGGAGCGGATCGGGGTCAGGGCGGCGACGGAGAGGGTGAGTCTGCGGTTATCAGCGGAGGCGGGTAAACAGGCGGATGAAATTCTTAAGGAGACCCCCCTCCCAGCCTCCCCGACCGGAGGGCGGGTCGGGGAGGAGTTTTATCTGGGGCTTCATCCCGGATCATTTTTCAAGTTCAAGCAGTGGGACGTCGCGTCCTACGCGGAGATTTGCCGGTGGATGGCGGGGCGTGGGCGGGTGATTCTGACGGGCAGCGCGCGTGAGCGGGGCCTTTGTGAGCGGATCATTCGTGAGGCCGGCGGACAGGGATGTCCAGCCCCCAATGCTTCAGTCTCAGAAAATTCCAGGAGGAAATTTTCTCCATTGCGCGTTGGGGGCGTGCCGGCATTGAATTTGGCCGGGCGCACTCCCATCGATGTCGCCGCCGCGCTGGTCGGAAAAATGAAAGTGTTCGTCTCTCCCGACACCGGCCTTGCGCACGTTGCCTTCGCGCTCGGGACTCCGACCGTAACGCTGTACTTCGCCGAGGCCAGAGAACTCGAAATGAACCGCCCCCTGCACGACCCGGAGAAACACCGGACGCTCCTGAAACCCTCATCGCCGTCGGCGGTCATCGCCGAGTGCGAAAAATTATTGCCGGCAAAAAGTCCATGAAAACATTTGTCCACGAACGGACACGAACGACTACGAACGACCACGAACAAAAGCAAATTTTGTGGATGCCGGATTTAATTCGTGCCCGTTCGTGTCCGTTCGTGTCCGTTCGTGGTACGTGTTGTCCATGAAGTTATCCAAATTCTGTCTCGCGGTTTTCTCTGTTCTCGTGACGCTTTGCCTCATAGAACTTGGCCTCCGCCTGACCATCCAAAGTCCCGTGCAGGTCACGCCGCCGCCCGTGCTGGATCCTGACTATGGGTGGCGCCTGCCCGGGCATGCGCGGATTTTTGTCAACGACCTGCACCGGGAAGTCCGGATCGAGCGGTGGACGAACGCGCTCGGATTCTACGACAACGACCACACGGAAACCCGTCCCCCGGGCGTCCGGCGCATCCTCTTCGTGGGTGATTCCTTTACGGACGGAGGACACGTGCCGCTGGATCAACATTTTGCGCGGCGGGTCGAGGCGTTGGTGGAGGGAGAAAGGTTAAATCAAACCCAGTGGGAATGCATGGCGATGGGCGCCGCGGGGTGGGGGACGGCGCAGGAGATCAAGGTCTATGAGAAACTCGGGCGGGCGTTCGATCCGGAGATTGTGATTCTGGGATTTTGCATCGACAACGATCTGGCGGACAACCATCCCGCGCTGGCTCAGATTTCCCTCCGGCCGGTGTACCGGCTCGTGGACGGCAGGCTCGTCTTTCAGCCCATCGACACCGCCGTGGTGGCCGGCACGGCCGCCATGAAGTCCAAACAGCGGCGGCACTGGACCACGGCGTGGCTGTACCGGACGTATCTCTATACCTGGAAACGCGCGGTCATGGTGCAGGTCCGGGCCCGTCTTCGGGAATGGTCGCCCTACGTCTACGTCAAGAAAAAGCTGGGCCGGTGGAAGGACAAGACCTACCGGGACTGGAACGATTTTTCCGTCGATCCGCCGCCGGACCAGGCCGCCCTCTGGTCCGAATCCATCGACGTGACGATCCGGCAGCTCGCGGATTTCCGAGACCGGCTTGCCGCGGAGAACAGAAAACTCCTCGTCTACTTCATTCCATCCCGCATTCAAATCTACGATGACTGGCTGAAGCAGGCCCAGACCTATTACACGAATATCCACCCGGATGTGATCGATCTCGAACGGCCCAACCGGATCCTCTCGGAGCGGCTGACGGCTGAATCGGTCGAAACGGTGGATCTTCTCCCGGCCTTCCGCGAGCACGCGCGATCGGGACGAACGCGCCTCTATTTCAAATACGACGGCCATTTCACGTCGGAGGGCCACGCGGAGGCCGCGCGGGTGATCCACGAGAAGCTGGAGGGCCTCGGGTGGGTGAAGTAAGTCCGTGCGACCTCTGCGGTGGCTCAGATTTTCAGGGGCTCTACACATCCGTTGACCGTCTCTTTAATGTTCCAGGCATGTTCGCGATCGCCCGCTGTCGCGCGTGCGGCCTTGTGTCCCAGTATCCGTTGCCGTCTCCCGCCAAGATCAAATCCTTTTATCCGAACGTCTACTACCCGGACCCCAAACCACCCGATATCAAGCCTTCCCACCGGCTGGCCTTGCAGCTTTATCTCGGCTATCCGGGAGCGCCTGCCATGGTTCCAGCGCGGGACCGGTTGTCGGCGTGGTTCCGCGCCCGGCGGATCCTGGCCAAGCATCCGTTCCTGATCCCTTACATCCCGGGCGGCCGGATTTTGGACGTCGGCTGCGGGGCGGGTACGTTTCTACTGATGATGCAGTCCCTGGGCTGGAACGTCGCCGGCGTGGAAATGAACGCCGTGACCGCCGAAAAACTGAACACAAAGTTCTCGGCGAATGTTTTTGGGGGAGATTTTCTCGACGCGCCGTTCGAAACACATTCCTTCGACGTGATCTTCATGTCGCACATGCTGGAGCACGTCCTCTCTCCATCCCGGATTCTCGACAAGGCCCGGTCCCTCCTGAAACCCGGCGGCCAAATCTGGATAGCCGTGCCGAATTTCTCGTCCGTCGAGGCCGCGCTGTTTCGATCTTACTGGTACGGCCTGGATCTTCCGCGCCACATCCACCAGTTCACACCGGGGACTCTGCGGGCTTATCTGGCCAAAGCGGGCTTCAAACGCGTCCGCATCCGCTGGGAGAAATCGACCGGCGGGATCACTCACAGCCTGGCGAACCTCGGCGTGCGGCTCCCGCGGTTTCTCGAAAAAATTCTGATCAAAGAAACGCTTGCCACCCTCTTGCATAAGCTCCGCCTGTCCGACCGGATGGTGGCCGGCGCCTTGCTTGAGACTTTATGTTTAATTCATGCTGTGCCATAATGCCCCCGTGAAACGATCAACCGGGCACAAGGTGGTCATTCTGGCGGGCGGGCTTGGGACCCGCCTTTCCGAGGAAACGGAGCGCAGGCCCAAGCCGATGGTGGAGATCGGCGGGCAGCCGATTCTGTGGCACATTCTCCAGCACTACGCGCGGTACGGGTTCAAGGAATTCGTCATCGCGCTCGGCTACAAGGGCGAGACCGTCAAGAAATATTTTCTGGATTACCATGCTCTCCAGGGAGACCTGACGGTGTCCGTCGGCACGGGCCGCGTGACCGTCCACAAGCGCCGGCATGACGACTGGACGGTGCATCTCATCGACACGGGCCCCGAAGTCCTGACGGGAGGCCGGCTTCTCCGATTGAAGCCGTTTTTGGGCCGCTCGACTTTTCTATTGACCTACGGCGACGGTGTCTCGGACGTCGATCTCAAGAAACTCATCGCACTGCACCGCAAATCCAAATCCCTGGTAACTCTCACCGCGGTCCGGCCGCCCGCGCGGTTCGGCGGGATAGAATTCGACAAGGACCGGGTGGTCCGGTTCCTGGAGAAGCATCAGATCAGCGAAGGCTGGATCAACGGCGGGTTCATGGTGATGGAACCGGGCGTGTTCGACTATTTGAAATCAGATCAATCCGTCCTCGAGAAGGATCTCCTGGAAACCGCCGCGGGCCGCGGCCGCTTGGCCGCCTACCGCCACCCCGGCTTCTGGCACGGCATGGACACGCTTCGGGACGTGAAGTATCTGGACGGCCTAGCGAAATCGGGCGAGGCGCCGTGGATTAAAAGATAAAAAACAGGGTAACTGTTCAGGTCGTCATTCCCGCGAAAGCGGGAATCCAGATTATCGCCAGGCGGACTGGATTCCCGCTTTCGCGGGAATGACGGAGAGGACTGATACCTCAGGGTCTCGGCAGACCCGCCGCCTCCACCAGGTCGTGCAGCATGTGTTTGCCTCGCCTTGCCAGTAAGCCGAACAGGACGATGAGCAGAAGGACCGGCTTTCGGTTGAACCGGACCGGCGCGCGTCCGACCGCCGCGAGGTGTTCGTAGAGCAGGCGCCAGTTCGTCAGCCACAATCTGAAATATTTCCGGGATTCGGGATAAAACATGCGGCGATAGCGTGCCATCGAATCGGCCATACTGACGCGAGCCGGAGGCGTGCCCCCAAGGAAAAAAAGCGGTTCCGGGATGAAGGCCATCGCGCCGATCAGGGAAAGTTCAAAAATGATCAGGTTGTCCGGGCAGATGACCCTCCGGAACAGGCCGGTCTTTCTGAGGGCCGCGGTCCGGTGCAAGCCGTAAATGATCCCGCAGCTGCCCATCCCCCAGATCACGAGGCTTACCCGTGAGGACACGCCCATCCCGCGCGTATCGAGCCGGCACCCGTGCGGGTCTTCGCGCGGGTCAGGACTTTCATAGGACTCCGTCGAACAGATGATCGGAAAACAGAGCACAACGCTCTCGTCCGCCTTCATCACCTCAACACACTTCCGGATAAAATCCGGCTTCCAGAGATCATGCCCCGCCGCCCACATGAAAAATTCCCCGCGGGCCTGCCCAAACACAAAATTCTGATTTTCCGGCATCCCCAGGTTCCGGTCCTGCCGGACGTACCGGATCCGAGCGTCCCGCGCGGCGTACTCGCGGCAGATATCCTCCGACCGGTCCGTCGACGCGTTGTCCGACAGGATCAGCTCAAACTCCTTGAAGTCCTGACCCAGGAGAGACTCCAGCGCCGATGCCAGATGTTTTTCCTCGTTTCGCACGGCCATGCCGATGCTGACTGCGGGTGAACCTGCCATTCCGAGACTCTAGCATAACGAAAAATTGATGTATAATCCGCCCGCCTGATTGACTGACAATCCGGCGGACGGTAAGATATACAAGGTTTATGGGACTGAATGAAATCAGGCGTGAGTTGGCGTGCGGGCAGGTCGATTTTGGGACTCATTTGGTCGACAAGATGATTGCCGAGAACATTGAACTGGATCAGATTCTGGATGTCATTGGAAACGGAACCGTGATGAAAAAAGAGCCGGACGAACGAACGGAAGGAAAACTTACAAAGTACACGCTGGTGCGGGGCGGTATCGGCGTTGTTGTCAAGGATTCGGATGTTCCGTTCGTCGTCACGGCATTCAGAGGTCAATAAATATGGCATGTCCAAACGGATGCAGGAATGAAATGGTCGAAAAACGCGTGGAGCGGCTGTATCACAAGAATGGGGCGCCTCTCATCGTCAAAAATCTTCCCATCAAGGTCTGTCCGGAGTGCGGCCAGGAATCCATCCCTCTTTCGTCGATGCGAATCATTGACGACATTCTAAAAGGCAAAGTCAAATCCACCGGAACACTTCAGGCCCCGGTTTTTCAGGCCGCCTGAGATACATGAGGAATTCCTTCTGGAAAGACCGTCCGGTCCTCATCACGGGAGTAACGGGGCTTCTCGGCGGGTGGCTTCTAAACCGCATATCCGAATCGGGCGCCGATGCCGTCTGCATCGTCCGCGACTGGGTTCCCGGCTCGGAGGCTGTCCGGAGCGGGCTTTTGGAATCATCGAGAGTGGCCCGCGGAGACGTCACCGATCAACCCTTTCTGGAGCGGGTGATCAACGAATACGAAGTCGAGACGGTCTTTCATCTGGCGGCTCAAACCATCGTAACGGTGGCAAACCGAAATCCCGTCTCTACGTTTGAATCCAACATCAAGGGAACGTGGTCTGTCCTGGAGGCCTGCCGGCGCTGTCCGTCGGTCCGGCAGATCGTCGTCGCGTCGTCCGACAAGGCCTACGGCTCCCAGCCGAAACTGCCTTACGACGAATCGATGCCGCTGACGGGGCGCCACCCCTATGACGTCAGCAAATCCTGCGCGGATCTCCTGGCGCAGTCTTACGCCCGGACCTACGGCCTGCCGGTCGCCGTCAGCCGGTGCGGCAACTTGTTTGGCGGCGGCGATCTCAACTGGAACCGTATCATTCCCGGCACGATCCGGTCGGTCATCCGCGGGAAGCGCCCGATCATCCGGTCGGACGGGAAATTCGTCCGCGATTACATCTACGTCGAGGACGCCGTGGCAGCGCTGGTCACGCTGGTCGAAAAATTGTCCGCGAAGCCGGCTCTCGCCGGGGAAGCCTTCAATTTTTCGGTCGAACGCCCCATGACCGTTCTCGATTTGACACGTCTGATCCTGAAACTGATGAATTCCAAGCTCAAGCCGGTTGTGAAAAACGAGGCTTCCAACGAAATCCGCCGGCAGTATCTCTCGTCCAAAAAAGCCGCGCGGCTCCTGGGCTGGAAACCCGCGATCGGCCTGGAGCCCGGCCTGCGCCGCGCCATCGGATGGTATCAGGCGTATTTTTCGTCGTGACCCTTCCCCCCTTGAGGGGGAAGTTGGATGGGGGGGGCGCACTTCCGCTGGAGAACCCCCCTCCCAGCCTCCCCCTCAAGGGGGGAGGAGGTACCGCGCCATGAACTGCCGCTCGTGCGGATCCAATTCCCTCGATCCCGTGATCTCCCTCGGCGACATGCCGCTGGCCAACGGTCTGTTGCGCGAGATCCCGGCCAGTGCCCGGCCAGAACCCCGGTATCCATTGAACGTCGTCTTTTGCGAGGCCTGTTCCATGGTCCAGATCACTGACATTGTCTCGCCGCCGGCGCTGTTCGACGAATACGTCTATTTTTCGTCCACGTCCCGGACCATGCTGGCCCACGTTGAGGCCTCGGCAAACCGGCTGATCGGCGATCTTGGGCTTACCGACAAAAGTCTCGTGGTCGAAGCCGCATCGAACGACGGTTATATGCTTCAGTATTTCGTCCGTCGCGGGATTCCCTCTCTGGGCGTGGAGCCCGCGAAGAACATCGCGGAGGAGGCCCGCCGCCGGGGGGTTCCGACGGAAGTCGCCTATTTCGGCCAGGAGACCGCCCTGCGGCTTTTCCGGGAGGGCCGGCATGCCGATCTTTTTCTGGCCAACAACGTCCTGGCTCACGTGCCCGACCTGAACGGGTTTGTTCAAGGAATCGCGACGATTTTGAAGGAGGACGGCGCTGCGGTGATCGAAGCGCCCCATGTCGGGGAGATGGTGCGCCAGACGGCCTTTGACACGATCTATCACGAGCACATTTTCTATTTTTCCCTCACGGCGCTGGAACGACTCCTGCGTCGAAACGGCCTGGTTCTGTCCGACGCCGAGGCTTTGCCCATCCACGGCGGATCCGTCCGCATCACGGTCCGAAAGAACGGGCAGGCTTCGACCCGGGCCCGGACGATGCTCGCCGGGGAACAGGCCCTGGGACTGGACCGGATTTCCGCCTACCGGGCTTTTTCCGGCGCCGCCGACAAAGTCCGGGACTCCTTGAAGCGCCTGCTTGGGAACTTGGTGAAGGACGGCAAGCGGGTCGCGGGTTACGGCGCCGCCGCCAAAGCGGCGGTGATGATGAACGCCTGCGGGATCGGGCGGGACCTCGTGCAGTATGTCGTCGACGCGAGCTCCCACAAGCAGGGGAAATTCATGCCGGGCACGCACCAGCCCATTTACGCCCCGGAGCGTCTCCAATCCGACCCGCCTGATTATCTCGTCATCTTCCCCTGGAACATCCGGGATGAGATCATGCGGCAGGAGTCGGGGTTCGCCGCGCGCGGCGGAAAATTCATCGTCCCGATTCCCGAGGTTACGGTTGTTTGACATTTGGAATTGCCGTCATTCCCGCGAAAGCGGGAATCCAGAATCTGGATCCCCGCTTTCGCGGGGATGACAAATCTAAAGGGATTTCTAACGCAGTACACTGGGAGGAAACGCATGATCGACGGTATCCAGATCATCCCGCTCAAGCGCATTCCCGACGAGCGCGGGACGATTTTTCACATGATGAAGGCGACCGATCCGCACTTCAAAAAATTCGGCGAGATCTATTTCTCGACCGTCTATCCCGGCGCCGTGAAGGGTTGGCACAAGCACCGTGAGATGACCCTGAACTACGCGTGCATTTTTGGCCGGGTAAAAGTCGCTCTCTACGACGACCGCGCCAGGTCGCCTACAAAGGGCGAAATCCAGGAAGTGTTTCTTGGGATCGACTGTTACAACCTGCTCATCATCCCGCCCGATGTCTGGAACGGTTTCAAGGGCATGGTTGCGCCCTGCGCCATCATCGCCAACTGCTGTACCCACCCGCATGATCCATCCCGGAGCACGCGGCTGGATCCGTACAAGAACAAGATTCCATACGACTGGAACCGAAAGGACGGGTAATGATTGGCGAGAATTGAATATTGATTATTGCGCCGGGATGGCGTTGAGTTTATCCACCAGGAATTCCGCCAGGATGCGGTGTCCGGCCGCGGTCAGGTGGCCGTCCACGCCGAAATAGACCGGCTCATCGCCTGACATCACTTCCTCCCGCAGAGCATCGTAGGGATCCAGGCATGGGGTGCTCTCGCTGATTCGGGTCTTGAACATTTCATAAAACGCCCTGTACTTCGCCCACTCCGTCTCCCGGTCCTTCATGTCCGGGAGAAACATCATTTCCATGGACGGAATCAGGACCGGAAGATATGCGATGCCGCGCGCCGCGCAGGCGTCCCGGATATCCCGGATACCCCGCCCGGTGATCTCCAGGCCTTCTTTTATGAGAGGATTTTCCGCATCGACGAAGGACACAGCCGTCAGGGGGATCATCACGGTCCGCCCCCGGTGCTCATGCGCCAGCCGGGGAATGGCTTCGTGCCTGTAGCGGTTTTTCACGAGGCTGTACAGCGCGTAGAAACTCGAGTGCTGCCTGAGATACATCCGCGCGCGCGCCGCGCGTGACGGCCGCCGGATTCCCTGGGGCGGCAATCTGGCGCCATTTTGCGTGAACAGGGCGTCATCCATCGGGTCGTTGAGAAACAGAAGGTGCACCAGGTATTTCGGCGTCCCGATGGCCAGCGCCCGTTCCAAGATGATCCTCTGCTGAAGGACTCCCGTGCTGAAAACCGACAGGTTCATGGCCGTCTTCCCGGTCAGCGCTTCGAACACTTCCGATACCCGATCCCGCTTGTTCACTCCGGCGCCATATCCAAACGAATCCCCGATAAACCAGACTTCCGCGGACTTCACATCATCCCGGATCGCCATGTTCGCGGTCAGCGCGCTGGTTCGGACATGCATCACGTATTCCGACGTCGCCAGGGTATCCGAAAAATCCGATGTCATGCTGAAACCGAGTTCCGGGTGAGGACGCTTGAGCCGGTCATAGAAGTCCCCCCAGGCGATGCGGTCCCGCCAGGCCTGCCGGGTTTCGCGGATGAAGACCGGTTCGAGAGCCGGGATCACGGTAAAGGCGAGTTCCAGGAATGCTATGAGAAGGCCCATTGAGAACATCGCGAGGCTGAAACGGCGGAATATCTTCATGGAAGACTCAATTCTCAATGTTCAAGGCTCAATTTTCAAGTTCAAAGCAAATGATAAACTTGAGACTTGAGAATTGAACATTGAGAATTGAGCCTTTATACTGGTGATGTATGTGGACTGTGTCCTTATGACCCGGCGGATCCTGATCGGCGGGGGGTATCCGCATCACTTGTCTGAAGGCGTGGCGGAATCCTTCCGGAAGCTCGGTTGGGAGACCGAACTCTTCGACATGTCCGCGCCCTCTTTCTGGGAGCCGATCCTCGTCAAGCCCTTGAACAAACTCGTCCACAATCTCCGCATCCGGCGGCATCCGGAACTGCTCAAAAACACCGCGCTGTCTCACGAGGGCCGGCGCAGCCGGTTGTGGCTCAAGACCGTTTCGTCCGGGCGGTTTGACGCGGCTGTCCTGATCCGCGGCAGCGCCGTGGCGGCGCCCGTTATCGGCCGGGCCGCCGCGATCGTGCCTCATTACATGTGGTTCATCGAGCACGGGAGGCGGGTCGAGCGGATTGTTGATGAGGCGCGAAGCTTTCAAAAAATTTACGCCATTGCCGTCCTGAACGTCTCAGATTTGAGGAAGGCCGGTATCGCGGCCGCGCATCTGCCGCACCGGGTGCCGGACATCGCCATGCGGTTTCAGGAAGGCCGGGCTGTCGCCCCCGCCGCCGAACGCCGGTATGACTGGTGTTTCGTCGGCGCGTGGTCGCCCGAGCGTGAAGCGCTCTTCACGGCCGTGATCGGCCGGTATCCAAACGGCGTCATGGCCGGCCCCAACTGGCGCCGGGCCAGAAACAATCCCATCATTCGGAAATGCTTTATCGGCGACTTCTACGAGCGTGACAAAGTCTATTCGCTGTACGCGTCCTCAAAAGTCGGCATGGACATCTACAGCCAGCCGGAAACGCCGCCTTACTGCGGGATGAGCATGCGCCTGCTTGAAATGCTTTCACAGGGTTGCGTCATGATCGCCAAGCGCAATCCCGAATACGCCGCGGCCCTGACTCCGGCCGTCCGGGAGGAACTCTTCGAGTATGAATCGGAGCAAGAGTTGATCTCGCAGGTCGGAAGGGCTCTCGACCGGGCCCGGTCGACCGATCCCGCAACCCGGACCGAAAAATGCCGGCCGTATGCGGGCTACGACGCGTTTGCGAAGGAGATCACCCTTATGATAAAGCCAAACGTGCGATGAGCGAGAGATATTTCACGTACCGGGGCCGAAAGATGGACATTTATTCCAGGGAAGGTTGTGAAATCCTCGCGCGGCTCTGGACTCGTTCCGGCTGGCAGAACCGGTTTTCCTACAACATCAAGTGGCTTGGCATGCCCGTCATTCAGCTTCCCGAGGACCTGCTTGTTCTGCAGGAACTGATCCATGCCGTCCGTCCGGACTGGATCATCGAAACGGGCACGGCGCACGGCGGCTCGGCGGTTTTCTACGCATCCATTCTGGAACTCCTGGGCCGCGGCCAGGTCCTTTCGGTGGATGTCGCGATCCGCGGCTACAACCGCCGGGCGATCGAGTCCCACCGGCTCGGCCGCCGAATCCGGCTGATCGAATCCAGCTCCGTTCTGCCGTCGACCATCAAGGTCGTTCAGCGGCATCTGCGGAGGAACGACCGGGTGATGGTCATGCTCGACTCCAACCACACCCGTGCGCATGTTTTGCGGGAACTGGGACTCTACTCGAAGCTCGTAACGCCGGGCAGTTACCTCGTCGTTTTTGACGGCGTCATGGAATGGGTCGCCGACGCGCCGCAGGGCAAACCGGCCTGGCGGAAGGACAACCCGACCGCCGCGATCCGGGCCTTTCTGAAGCGACATCCGAACTTTGAGGTCGATACCCACTATGACAGGCTGGGTGTGACCTATTGTCCGGGCGGATTTCTAAAGAAAAAGTTAATTTAACGGTTTTATCTTTTCCGCCCATTGTTTCGATATCTCTTCCGCCACCACCTTGTGGCCGGCCGTCGTGAGGTGGCCGTCATGGCGGAAATACAGCGTTTGGGTTTGTCCGGCGGCCTTCATCGCATCGTACAAGTCGATCGTATTCAGATTGAGCCGTTCGGCGATGCGCCGGATTTGTTTTCGGGGGAAGGATAGGTCGATATTTTCAGGCACGTGATGACGCTTCTCCACCGCCGCCCAGTATTCCGGGTGAATTTCAAACCGGGACGGCATGATCACGATCACGAAGGCTGCGCCGTTCCGTTCAACGTCTGTCTTAAACCGCTCAATGATCCGTTCCGTCGTTTGCCACGCCTTTTCCCAGTAGGCATCGGGCGGCGTCAGCATCATCCTCCAGTGAAACGGCAATTCGGTTTTTCCGACCTTGCCGAACCGCTCCCGGAACCAGGTCCGCCACCGGACGGCCGCCTCCCGTTTCATCGTGTATACGTGCGACCGCCTGTACCACCGGTGGGACCTGGGGTCGACGCCCAGCGTCACGCCGGGCGGGACAGGCTCGGCCGGAATCCAAGTATCGGCATCGACGTCGTAAACCGATTTTTGCCATCTGGGATAGGCTTCCGGCGTCACGTCATGCGCGTCGTTTTCGACGAGGTCCACGAGCACGACGATGTCCGGGGAAAATTCCCGGCCCTGGTGAAGGTACCGGAGATAGCAGAGATCCGGGCCATAGCCGGACATTCCGAAATTGAGTGTTTGGATCCGGCCTGATCCCAGGGATCCGAGCAACCGTTCGACCCTTTCGGCAAAATTTTCCTCCCGCCGGACCTGAAAGGCCTCGGTGTAGGAATCGCCGAAAAAAGCGATCCTCCGGGTTCCCGCCGGTTTTTCGATCGTCACGTCGTCCTCGTTCATCCCGTGGGCGTTGGACTGGATCATGTGGGAATACTCGCCGTGGAGATCGCGATTCAACGTCCGGATGTTCGGCGCCATCCGCCATCCATAGGGCGTCCGTTCCGCGGGCCGGTCGGGGCTTGGCGGCGGAAACAGGCCGAGAACCCGGAGGGCCGCTTCGAGGAGGCCGAGCGTGAGGGCGATTCCAAATAAGACCAGGAATGTCCTCGACAAAACGCGCTTCATTTCCGGATCGCGCCTCTCATGACTTTTGCGCGATGGTGACCTTGGGCAATCGCTCAAGCATACTCGTCCATGTGTAACACACCGATATCGACAGCCGCAATGCAGTTCCGGAACCCTGAAAGATTGGGATCCCGGTGCGGTTGAAAAGTCCCCCCGCCTGATTTATCATCCCCCGCAACATGTTCTCGTATCTTCGGGCGCGGATGAAGGCGGTGTTTCTGGTGACCGCCATTGCGTTTCTCTTCACCATTTTTGCCTTCTGGGGGATGGACATCGATTCCTCCCAGTTTGGCGCGTCAGTGGCGTTCACCGTCAACGGGGACGACATTCCGATCCGGGACTATGAGAATCTTGTGTCCCGGTATCTTGACCAGTACAAAGGCCAGGAGGTGACGGAGGGACTGCGCCGGCAGATCCGCAAGCAGGCGGCGGACGAGATGATCGGGAGGAAGATCCTCGAGCAGACGGCCGAAAAAATGGGGATTTACATGACCAAGGAGGAACTCCAGGGTCACGTCCGGCAGGCTTTTCCGAGCGACGAAGTTTACAATTCCTACCTGGTCCAGGCGCCGGCGGCGTGGTGGCAAAATCTGGAGGAATCGACAGAACGCGACATTCTCGTGTCCCGCGCGCGGTCGCCCTTTTCCGACGGCGTCTGGGTATCCGACTCGGAATGGGCGAAAATTGTCAACGACCTCTATTACGAGGCTGACATCTCCCATATCCTGTTTACTCCATCCGCCGAGGTTTCCGAGACGGACGTCCGCCGCTATTACGACGCGAACACGCTCCGGATCCAGGAACCGACCCGGATCCGCGCCCGGCAGGTTCTTCTGAAAGTTCCCGACGGCGCGCCGGACACGGAAGCCGTTGCGGCGGGTGAGCGCATCAAAAAAATTCACGAACTGGCGAAAGCCGGCAAAGATTTTCCGGCCCTCGCCCGGCGGTTCTCGGAGGCGCCGGACGCCGAGGACGGCGGGGACATGGGGTTTTACAAATCCGGTGACATGATCAACTCCGTCGAGGATGTGACCTTCAAGCTCCAGCCCGGCGAGATCAGCGATCCGGTCCGGACCGAGTTCGGGTATCACGTTTTCAAGCTCGAAGAGCGGATCCCGGCGCACGTCCGGCCCTGGAGTGAGGATCTTATTCGGGAACTTGTCCCGCACTCCGTCACCGATACTCACTGGGGAATGGCGCGGGAGCGGGCCGGACGCGTTCTCGAAGCCATCCAGAAGTTTCCGGACCAGTTCTCCCTGCTGGCCGGCCTCCATTCCCAAGGCGCTTCCGGCAAAGACGGCGGACATCTCGGCTGGATGCCGCGGCTCATCTTTCCCTCCGGCTATGATCCCCTGCCGCTGATCGGCGAAGTCACGAACGGCACGGCCATCGACCGGGACATCAGCTATACGGCTTTTGCGGCGCCGGTGGGTGAAGTTGTGTCAGAGCCGGTGAAGTCCTCCTTCGGGTGGCACATCCTGAAAGTGAACGGCCGGCGGCGCATCGTTGCCCACAGCCCCACCGACACGGACGTCCAGATCGTCCAGTCGACTTACTTGAGGCTCCTGCGGGAGGAAACCCTGATCCGGTGGGTTCAGGAGGAGCGCAAGCGCGCGAAGGTCAAATACAATATCGACGTCGAAAGTTAGTGCATGCTTTACATTCGTCATCCCCGCGAACGCGGGGATCCAGTCACTGTCGCAACCCATTCTGGATTCCCGCTTTCGCGGGAATGACGATCTTAAGTCAATACATGTTGGACGCTCTACACTAGAAGAAGTTCTCCAGCACGAATTTTTTTCTCGACGCCGCGGTGTCGACGTAGACGCTCTCCCCGTAGTCCGTTAGAATCCGGTCGTAGAGGTTGAGCGCCAGATCAAAGTCCTGGTGCTCGTAAATCTGGTCGTAGATCGTGGCCAGGTCGAAGACCGTGTCGTCAATGAATGGAGACCGCGGGTAGTTCCGGATGAAACTCTTGTATTCCTCAATGGCCCTCTCGTAGGCTTCCGCCCTCAAAAAAATCTGCGCGATCCGGTAGGCTGCCTCCGGCGTGAAGTAGCCACCCGGATCGTATGAGATAACGCCCTGGTAGGCCGTGACCGCGCCGAGCGTGTCGCCGTTTCGTTCCGTGGCGAGGGCCGCGTAAAAACGCGAACCGAGCCCAAAATCCCTGTCTTCAAACAGCGCCCGGAACCGCGTTACCGCCTCCGGGTACTGCCGCAGTTCCATCTGGATGTGGGCGTTGACGAATCGGTAGAAAGAGAGAATGGCCGCCGGCACTTTTTTTCCGCCTTTCGTCATGTCCGCCACCATTTCGTCCAGCACTCCCGAGGCTTGCGCAAAAAGTCCCCGGCGGGCCAGCTCCAAAGCCTGGTGGTATGCCGGCGGGACGACGTCCACGCCGGGCGGGGTATCGGGCAGAGGCATTTTGTGCGTCGGATTGTTCAAGTAGGATCCCTCGGGCAGGACATACGACAAATCATAGGGCAGGGGGTTGAGTTTCCGGAGGGCGATTTCCGTGTCGGTCGGCGTCATCGGCGGCGGATTTTTCGCCGGGAAGCCGAGCCTGCCATGGAGCATGCGCGAGAACAGGGGATCCGCCCAGATCGACCGGTCGCCGCCCGATTTCGCGGCTGGGGCCGGCAGCCGATCAGGCCGCGCCTGCGGCAATCCCGGCTCCGGCCGCTCCGCCGGCGCCGCCGGGATATCCAGAGGCTGCGTGCCGGTAATCATGACGTCGACTTCGTAGGCGAGCATTTCAGCGCCGCCGGACGCTCGCTTGACAAATCGGATGCTTCCCTGCCCGATGGTCCTGGGACGGAACAGAAAAACCGTTTCCGCCGGCAGGCGCTGAACGCCGGCCGGCTCAACCAGGGATTCGGGATAATCCGCCACGGACCATTGGGACAGCGCGTCCGACGCCGACAGGGATATCTCCAGAGGTTCGTCCATTTTCCCGGCGACGGTGCGGTCGGCCGCGGAGGCGAATCCGGAACACATGCAGCATGCGGACAGGCTGAAAATCAGGCGGGCAAATAAGGACCGAATCACTCGAATTTCTGGAGAACGATGTTCGCGTAGGTGACTTTCTTCCCGCGAACTTCAACTCTGGCGGATCCGGTCTTGTAGCCCTCCTTCGACGCGATCAGCGAGTACTCCCCGTCCTCGACGTTTTCCAGGACGAACCCGTCCTTGGTGGAGAGAATCGAGTGCGTGGGCGGCAGGGTCTGGATATTGGCGTTCTCGACCGGTTTCCCCCACTGGTCCACGACCGTCCCGCGGACCAACCCGGTGGTGCATCCCGCCAAAAGACAGATCAAGGCAGCCATGAAGGCCGCGCGGAAACAGGTCGGACTCATCACGGCTTTACCTTCGCCTTCACCGCCGCCAGCTGTTCGCGCGCGAGCCGTTCAACCTGGGGTTTTTGGCGGATTTCCTTGTTGGCGACAGACCGCATGTAGAGTTCCAGGGCTTTTTCGAGGTTGCCGAGCCTGCGGTAAATTTCCCCCATCATGTACTGAAACCCGCAAGTGCCCAGCTGGCCGAATTCCGTCGCCTCGTTCATGTACGCTTTCTCATAATATTCCAGGGTCTTTCGAAGATACACATTCTCGAGGGATTCGTCCCCCGATTCCCGGCAGGTCCAGGCGGCCCGAAGGAACATCCCGCCGATGACGTCCGACGGTTCGCTTTTGATTTGGGCCGTCAGTGCGCCAAGTTCAAAACTTTTGATGGAGAGCGCGAAATTCCGGATCGACCGGAAATTGAACCCCGCCCCGAGCTGACGGAGGGACCCACCGCCGGCCTTGACCGCGCCGAGGGTCTTGCCCTTCAATTCCTCAAAATTCTGCCGGCGTTCCGCGTAATAGCAGTCGGGACAGACGACGACCGAGTAGTAGAGGGGGCTTAACGGCTCAAAGTGCGGGTGGAAATCCTCGTCGACCGTCACTTGCATGAGCTTGTTCTGCCGGATGTTTTCGGACTGGAATTTGGACCCGCAGACGGGACAGGCGGTTTCCTTCAGCCAGATCAGGTCCACCCCTTATTTCGCTCCGGCGCCGACCGGCTTGTCCGTTCGCATGAGTTCAATCAGAACTTGGGCGACTTCCGGCCGCGTAAATTCCGCCGGAGGCACTTGCCCGGCGGAAAGCATCTGCCTCACCTGCGTGCCGGACAGGCTCACGCGGTTTTCGGGCGCGTGCGGGCAGGTTTTGGGCGTGGCCATGTTGCCGCAGGCGCGGCAGAAGAAACTGTTGTCGAAAAAGAGCGGGGTGATGCCGAGGAGCTGCGGGTCGAACTCGTCGAAAATATCCTGCGCGTCAAACGGCCCATAGAAATTCCCGACCCCCGCGTGGTCCCGGCCGACGATAAAATGCGTGCACCCGAAATTTTTTCGAACGATGGCGTGAAAGATCGCCTCGCGCGGCCCCGCGTATCGCATGGCGGCGGGGTTGACCGAGAGGAGCACGCGGTTTTGCGGGTAGTAATTCTGAATGAGGGCCTCGTAACATCTCATCCGCACGTCCGCAGGAATATCGTCCGATTTTGTTTCGCCGACGAGCGGGTGGAGCAGGAGCCCGTCGACGATTTCCATCGCGCATTTCTGGATGAACTCGTGCGCCCGGTGGACCGGGTTGCGCGTCTGAAAACCGACGATCCGTTTCCAGCCCGCCGCGGCGAACCGGCGGCGCGTCTCTTCGGGGTCCAGCCGGTACTCGTGAAAATTCGCGTACGGATACCGGGCGATCACCCGGACCGGTCCGGCCAGAGCGACTTCGCCCTGGTCCATCAGGATTTTGACGGCCGGATGTTCGAGGGACGCCGTCCGATAGACAGCCTGGGCATAGGCGGATTTGTCGTAGCCGTATTTTTCCGCGACCTTGAGTATCGCCAGCACCTGCCCGGCTTCAGTCGTCAGAGCAACGGATTCGCCGCGCCGGATCTCATCCGACAGCGCCGCCGAGACCGGCAGAATAATCGGGATGGTCCAGGGAAGGCCGTTTGCGAGGTGCATCCGCCGCAGAACTGACTTGAGGTCCTTGCTGCCCATGAACCCCGTCAGCGGCGACAGCGCTCCGGAGGCCAGCATCTCTATGTCGGACACGATCCGGTCCGGCACGGCGATTTGCCTGAGCCGCCGGGCCCGTTCGATCAGACTCTTGCGCTGACCTTCCTTGGAGACAAAATTCTTGATGAGCCTGCCGCCGTGCGGCAGGCCCCTACCGGAAATTACCCGTTTCACAAGAGACATATGTAACACCTCGAAGGGCAATCGTAAACCACTTTTTTAGAGGCTCGATAGAAAAACTCCTCCCCCCTTGAGGGGGAGGTTGGGAGGGGGGTGCTGCAAAGGTTACTATTCAGCCCTCTTCGTCATCCCCGCGAAAGCGGGAATCCAGTCCGCCCTGCGATAATCTGGATTCCCGCTTTCGCGGG
>JACQOF010000144.1 GCA_016202645.1 bacterium | reverse complement strand
TGCCCACCCCGTGCCTGTCATTCCCGCGAAAGCGGGAATCCAGCACGGGGTAAACTCCGGTGGGCATCCCGACAGTGGCTGAGCAGACTGGATTCCCGCTTTCGCGGGAATGACGGGGATGTCTGAATCGTAACATCACTTTTTCCATGCCGTCACCACTGTAACGGGGTTGAGGGCTTCGAAGCGAGTCATTTCGAGGATGGGGGAACCCCGGCTGATTTGGACGGAGATGAGTTCATACTGCAACCCGAGAGTTTTGAGGGACTGGATGGTTTCGGCGAGGTTTTCGACGGTGGCGAGGTTCAGGACGATTCGGCCGGCCGGCCGGAGGCGTTTAAGAACGGCGTCGAGAATGTCCAGCATCCTGCCGGCGCTGCCGCCGACGAACACCGCGTCCGGATCTGCCGGGATATCGGCAAGGGCTTCCGGCGCGCGGCCGTGGATGGGAACCACATTCGGCACATGAAACCGTTCGATATTTTCCCGGACGTTGGCGATGTCCTCTTCGTTTTTCTCGACGGCGAATACTTTTCCCCCCGGGGCAAGACGCGCGCACTCGATCGACACGCTTCCCGATCCGGCGCCGATGTCCCACACGACCGCGGCGTCAAAGAGCCGGAGTTTGGCGACGCTCAAAATGCGGATTTCGGATTTGGTGATGAGCCCCAGTTTGGGTTTCCGGTGCGCGAAGGCCTCCTCGGGCAGGCCCAGGTCCATGCGTTCCGGCGAGCCGGGGCCATTACGCCGGACGAGGATCAGCGTATTGAGGGGATCGAAAATATGGCCGTTCAGTTCCGAAAGCGGGAACCGCCGGACCTGCTGGTTTTCGTTTCCGAGTTTTTCGCAGACAATCGCATCAAACAGATCTAGGCCGCGCTCGCCCAGGAATTTCGCGATTTTCCCTGGGGAGGCGCCGTCCTCTGTGAATACCCCAATGACGTTCGCCGACCGGGCCGGTTCCAGGAGCCGTTCGAGGGGTTTGGCGTGGACCGAAACCAGTTCCGCCTCGTCCCACGGGAGCTTGGCGGCCGCAAAAGCGAGTTGCATGGCCGAAGGCGCCGGCAGGATTTCCAGGCGGTCCGGCGGAATTTTTTTCAGGAGGAAACTTCCGATGCCGTGGAAGAGTGGGTCGCCGGACGCGAGGACGACCATGCGTTCATTTTTTTCCAAACCCCGCGCCAGCCGTTCGGCCAGTTCCTTGAGATTGGATTTCACCGGGAATTTCTCGGCGCCATGATCAGGAAAAAATGACAGGTGGCGCGTGCCTCCGGCCAGAAGTTGCGCCGCGCCGATCAGGTCCGCGTATTTTTTCGGCAAGCCGGCCAGGCCGTCGTCACCGATGCCGATGAGATGGATATTTGTCGTCATACAGATCTAATTCTTCGCAATTCCATGGCTACCCAGTCTTTTTCCTTCAAAATCGGTCAGAAGACAAGCGACCTTTGCTTTGCGGGCGATGTGTTTTTCGCAGTTCTGGACGACCCGTTCGCAGATTTTGTCGAAGAACCCCGGCACGCCGTGTTTTTCGACGATTTCGTAGACGTGCCGCGCCGTGTTGGCGGCGGCGATTTCCCCGACCACGCCCTGTGGCGCGCCGCAGGCCGCGGCGATTTTCGAAAGCAGGCCGAGGTCGACTTCCGAACCCGCCGCGTGCGTCATCATTCTGCCCTGCGCCACTTTTGAAATTTTGCCGGGCATCCCGCAGATCCGGATTTCGGTGACGCCTCTCTGAAGGGCCGCCTTCAGGGAAAACCCGACGAAGTCGCCCATCTGGATGAAGGCGTCCTCCGGCATGTCCGGGAAGGCCGCCTGGGCGAAGCGCTCGCTTTTTCCGCCCGTCGTCAGCGCCACGGTTTTGGATCCACCCGTGACCGCCACGTCGATGGCCTGCTCGATGCTGGCTTTGTAGGCCGCCGTCGAAAATGGTTTCACAATCCCTGTCGTTCCCAGAATGGAAATACCGCCGACGATGCCGAGACGCGCGTTCAGCGTCTTCTTCGCCATCTCCTCGCCGCCGGGGACGGAAATGACTGCGGCAAATCCATCCGACGCGCCCGTGGCTTCGAGGACCGCCTGCGCGATCATCTGCCTTGGCACCGGGTTGATCGCCGGGCCGCCGACTTCGAGGCCGAGACCCGGCTTTGTGATGCGGCCAACGCCCGCTCCTCCTTCAATCGAAATGCCCGGGCCGTTCCGGCGGACCGTCGAAATGATGTGGGCCAAGTGCGTGCAGTCCGGATCATCGCCGGCGTCTTTCACGACTTCGGCTTCGGCGGTGTCCCCGCTCAATTCACACCGAACGACGGCGAAGGTCACCTTTTTGCCGATGGGCAGAGTGATCTCGATTTCTTTCACCGGGGACCCGGTCAGGAGCGCCGTGGCGGCGGCTTTGGTCGCGGCGGCGGCGCAGGCGCCGGTGGTATAGCCGGACCTCAGGGATTTTTTGTCGGCCGGTGCCGGAGATCTTTCAACGTCCACCGGATTTGGCGAGAGCGAGGAGCGCGTTCAGGATCGAGACCGCGACCGGCGTGCCGCCTTTCCGGCCGCGCGCCGAGATGTGCGGGTATCCCGACGCGATGAGGGCGTCTTTGGACTCGACCGCCGACACGAACCCGACGGGCACGCCGACCACGAGGGCCGGCCGCATTTTTCCGGCCTCAATCAGATTCAGAATTTCAAATAGCGCCGTCGGCGCGTTTCCCACCGCGTAGACGGCCCCGGGCGCCTCCCGGGCGGCCTTGCGCATCGACGCGATCGCGCGCGTGATTCCCTCGCGGCGCGCCTCCTCCACGACGTCCGGATCGGTGATGTAGGACCGCACGGTCCCTCCGAACGCGGCCAGCGCCGGTTTGGACACGCCGGCCTGGATCATGGCGACATCAACCACGAGGTCCGAGCCCGCCCGGAGGGCCGCGACGCCGCGGTCGATGGCTTCCGGGTGGAACGCGATATTTTTCGCGAATTCAAAATCGGCCGTCGCGTGAATGACCCGCCGGACGACGGTAAATTCCCGCGGGGGGAAGGCGTGCGGGCCGAGTTCCTCCTCGATAATTCTGAAACTCTCGGCCTCGATTGCCTCCGGCGCGAGCAGTCTGGGCTGTGTCATCGGGATGGATGATACATGCCGAAAAAATCCCTCACAACCCCAGCTTGTCCTTGAGCCGGTCCGTCGTCCGCCGGAGTTTGTCGAGGACTTTGCCCGATCCGCGAAGCAGGGGGTCGGGCGCGTCGAGGAGTTGTCCGTTCAGCAGTTCCTTCAAGACTTTTCCGCCGCCCCGTCTCATCGCCTCCGCGAGAATTTTCCGGGCCAGGTCATCCTCGGTCACGTTGTGCAGGACCAGATGGTCGATCTTGACCGGTATCGTGAGTCGCGTCGGAGGGTTTCTCCTGTGATCGACCCATTCGATTTCCTTCAGGGAAATATCCAGCCGGTCGAACCGGCGGGAGGGCCGGGCCGTGGAGACGGACCCGGCGGATCCGCTCCCCTCTTCCTCATGATCCGCCAGGAATTTCCAATTGATTTTCTCGTCCGCGCTTCTGATGACCGTGATCCTCTCGATGTCAAACAGCGCCGCTTCGAACGACGTCGGCGCGCCCGGGACCGGGATGCCTTGAAGATCGAGGTAAATCCGGTCCGCCAGGAGCATCGGGCGGCCGGCGTCGGAGACGCCGGCACTTGGGGCGCCGGAGGCGCTGACCCGCCCGGCGCCGAACTTCGCGGGATTTCCCATCCAGACCCCCTTCATCTCCACGATTCCCCGAAACGGCTCCGTCCGGACGGACTTGGCGCGTATTTCCACGCCGAGTTTCCCTTCGGATATTTTCGGCAGCGCCCAGCGGATGGCTTCGTCTCTGAGATAATACGCCAGACCGCAGAGGAGGACGATTGCCAGAATGATCTTGAACATCCACCGGAACAGAAACATCAGCGTTCGGCCCACTCCACCAGGCGCCGAAAAAACCCGGGGTTGCCGAGGGGCGAGAGGTGCAGATAGGAGGCGAATGTATTCTGAGAGATCCACCCGCCGTCTTTGAGCTCTCCGCGCGCACCGATTTTTTCGGCCTGGTAGATGGTCTTCAGGCCCGCCGGGACATAGGAGGACCAGTGGTATTCGTGTCCGACGAGCGTTTCGGCTTTGTCGAGAAACAGCGACTTCGACCGGATTTTCGCCCGCCAGTATCCGAGGGCCTGCCGGGTTTTGTGCATGATGCACGATCCCGGGAGATGATCGGTCATCGGATATTCGCGGCCGTCCGTGGCGATGATCGCTTTCGAAAGATACATGAGGCCCCCGCATTCCGCGTAGGCCTTCGCGCCGGCCTGAAGGTTTTGCCGCAGAGCCTCGCGGAACGGCCGGTTCGCGGAGAGCCGGCGGGCGTAGATTTCCGGAAAGCCGCCGCCGAAATAATAGAGGTCGGCGGGGGGCGGCGCCGGGTCGGTCAGAGGCGAAAAAAAAGTCACCTCTTCGCAGGTGTTCTGAAAATACTCCAGAGATTCCGGATAATAAAACGTAAATGCCTCGTCGCGGGCGATGCCGACCCTGACTGCGAGCCGGCCGCCGTTTGTTTTGCCCGACGCGCGCGGCGCGGACGGCCCGATCTTTTTTTTCAGGCTACGAGCCGCATTCGCCAGGCGGTCGATTTGAACGGCGGCTGAAAGGGCCCTGCCATATTCCTCGTAGGGCGTGGTTTTCATTTCCATTCCGGACACAAGACCCAGATGGCGGGAGGGAATGGGCGTGAGACTGTCCCGGAAGAGACACCCCAACACGGGCGTTTTGGCCAGCTGATGGACGCCGCGTGTGAGGAGATCCGCGTGCCGTTTCGAGCCCACGAAATTCAGGATCACGCCGAGGAGCGGCGTCCGGCCGAGAAGCCGCCTTGCGCCGATGATTTCGGCGGCGATGCTCTGCGCGCAGGACCGCGCGTCACAGACCAGCAGGACCGGAACTCCAAGCCGCGCCGCGACGTCGGCGGTGCTGGCGGTTGTTTTTCCGGGAATCGGTCCGTCAAACAGGCCCATCACGCCCTCGATGAGGGTGATGTCGGACCCGGCCGAGACCGCAAACGCTTTTCGCATACCGGCGTTTCCCTGAAGGATCGGATCGACGTTGCGGCTGACCGCCGCGCCGGCCGCGCGGTAGTGGCTTGGGTCGAGAAAATCAGGCCCGACTTTCAGCGCCGCCACTTTCAGGCCCGCCGCCGAGAACGCCCGAATGAGTCCGAGGGTCACGGTGGTTTTTCCGACGCCGCTTCGAAGTCCTGAAACAACGAGTGCCGACGTCATGTCAGATACAGCTCGATATCGCCAAAAAAAGGATGGCGAAGCTCAGGGACGCGCCGGCCGACAGCCGCATCGCCCGGCGAATGTCTTCGGGCGCCGGAACACGCACGCCGGTGCCCAGCCAGGGTTTGCTCACTTCCCGGCCGCCGTAGAAGGACGGGCCGCCCAGCCGGATGCCGAGCGCGCCCGCCGCGGCGGATTCCGACCACCCGGCGTTGGGACTCGGGTGAAGGCATCCGAAGCGCGCGAGGGTCACAAAGCTTTCGCCGATCCGGCCGCCCGCAGACGGCGCCCAGAGACTGATGAGAACAGCGGTAATTCTAGCCGGGATCAAATTCAAAAGATCATCGAGACGGGCGGAGGCCCATCCAAATCGGAGATATTTTTCGTTCTTGTACCCAACCATCGAATCGAGAGTATTCACGATCCGGTAGAACCAGGCGCCGGCCGGGCCGAAGAGCGCGGCGAAAAAAATCGGTGCGGTAAATCCGTCCACGCTGTTTTCGGCGACGCTTTCCACCGTCGCGCGTGTCAGCGCCGCCTCATCAAGACCGCCCCCAATGCGCAATGGAGAAAATTCCCTCGTGGAATTTTCTGAGACTGAGGCATTGGGGGCTGGACTTCCCTGTCCGCCGGTGTCCCGGCCGCAGATTTCCGAGACAGAGCGGCGCGCGGACTCGATATTCCCGGCAGCAAGCTCCGTATGAACGCGGCCCGCGGCATCGAAGAGAGACCGGAGGGAAATCGAGAAATAGATGATCAGAGACTCCGCGGCAAACTTCAGCACGGCGGAATCGATCAGGGACACCAGCAGGAACACCGGGAGGCCGCACACCGCCAGGATGGAAGCCAGGAATATTCCGCCGCCGGGGCGGCCCTCCATCCCGTATTTTCTCAACAGGCGTTCCGCCGACTCCGCCGCAAGCCCGACCAGCCGCACCGGATGCCAGCGCACTTGCGGATCGCCGAAAACCCAATCGAGGGCGACCGCGCAGGCGATCGGCGCCGCCGTCATGACGATTTCCCCAGCGCGCGGAGAATCGCGCCGACATCCAGATGTGATTCGACCAGCCGCGCCGCCCGGTCAATCGCGGGCTCGACATCAAACCGCCCGGCCGGTCTCCGGGGCAGGCCGTTGGCCGCGCGAAGTTCATTCAGAAAAGCGGCCCGGAATTTATCCGAATCAAAGACCCCATGGGTCAGCGTGCCCCAGACCCGGCCGTCCGCGGACCGCGTCCCCTCGGTAACTCCCGCGGCGCCGTGAAACATCGGGCGGCGGGGTTCGCCATTGTTCGAGAAGATTCTTCCATGATGAATTTCGTATCCGCGAATTGCCGACCGGGAAGGCCGGTGAGTCCAGCGAACGGGCCTCACGATTTTGTCCGCGTGGAACCGGGTGTTGACCGGCAGGATCCCCAGTCCCGTCGACTCCGCCGGGCGGCCGGATTCTACGCCAACCGGATCGTCCAGCCGACGGCCCAGGATCTGATACCCGCCGCAGATGCCGACCACCCGAACCGCCCGATTTTTCTCGAGGGCGCCGGCCAGTCCGCGCGAGCGAAGAAATTCGATGTCCTCAAAAACATTTTTGGATCCCGGCAGGATGACCGCCGCGAGGCCGTCGAGGTCTCCAGCGGAAAAAACGTCGCGGAGAACGACATCGGGTTCGGCTCGGAACGGATCGTAGTCCGTAAAATTGGCGATCCGCGGAAACCTCACCAGTCCGAGGGCCAGCCTGCCCCCAATGCGAACCGGAGGAAATTCGGTCCTATCCAGCGCGAGGCTGTCCTCTTCTGGAAGTTTCAGATCAAGATCGTATGGAATGACGCCGAGAACGGGCTTGCCGGTTTTGCGCCGGAGAAACCGGATGCCGCTTTCGAGGAGCGCCGGGTCTCCCCGGAACTTGTTGATGACAAACCCGAGAATCCGGGCCCGCTCGCGGGGCCTCAGCAGTTCATAGCTCCCATAGAGCGCCGCGAACACCCCGCCGCGGTCGATATCGCCGACCAGGATCACGGCCGCGTCCGCCATCGCGGCCACCCGCATGTTGGCGTAGTCGGACTTGCGTAAATTAATCTCCGCGGGGCTTCCGGCGCCCTCGATCACCATCATCTGATTTTCCCGCGCCAGAGATTCATACGCGGCGCGAATGCGCCGGAACCAGACGGGTTTTTTCGAGTCGAGCGCGCGAATGCTGAAAGTCCCGGCCGGTTTCCCTAGGAGGACCGCCTGGCTCTTGCGGTCGCCGCAGGGTTTAAGAAGGAGTGGATTCATCCGGACGTCCGGATCAATCCGCGCCGCGGCGGCCTGCAAGGCCTGAGCGCGGCCGATCTCGCCGCCGGTCACCGCGGCGGAATTCAGGGCCATGTTCTGGGCCTTGAAGGGCGCGACCTCGAGTCCGCGGTTCAGAAAAATCCGGCAGAGCGCGGTGACGAGAAAACTTTTCCCGGCGTGCGATCCGGTGCCCTGGATCATGAGAGGCCTCATGGATTGGTTCGAACTCACGCTGAAACTCCGGCCGCTTTCGTCACGCTCTTCAGCGCCACGACCAGCCGGCCGTTTTCCTCGGGCAGGCGCGTCGATACGCGAACGTCCCTGTCCGTCAGCCCGGGCATGCCGCGGCGTGTCCGGATCCAAACGCCGTGGTCGAGGAGCGACTCAGCGAGGCGAAATCCGTCCCAATCGGATGAAACAAGCCTCATCAGGAAATAGTGAGCGTCCGTCGGAAAAATCTTCAGGCCCGGCACCGACGCGAGCGCCCTCCGGAACGCCGCCGTCCAGGTTTGAATCTGTCGGGCGCGGGCCCGCAGGAAGGCGGCATCAAGATCCATGATCGCCTCGAGCGCCCCGCAGGCGGGGGAGGAGATGGGCCAGGGCGGCAAAACGCGTTCAACGCGTTCGGCCAGTTCCCTCGACAAAAATCCGACGCCGATGCGAAGTCCCGGAAGGCCGAAAAATTTGGCGGGCGACCGGAGAATCGCGGCGCAGCCGCGGCCGAGAGCATCGGCAGGGCGGAGGACGGATCCACTCTCGACAAAATCGGCGTAGGCTTCATCCAAAATCAGCCCACCGCCGGACCTTTCCGCGGCGCGAAGCCACAGGTCCAGACATTCCGGGTCGGCGAGGCGGCCCGTCGGATTGCAGGGGTTTGCCATGATCCCGAGCGCCCCGGGAGAAAAATCGGGCGGATGTGTATATTGCCAATCCCGCTCGGCGGTCGACGCGCATTCTGTGACCCGCGCGCCGGCAATCGACGCGAGATAAGGATATTCGGAAAAACAGGGGACGGGCAAAACGACGGACTTGGGACGAAGAACGGACACAATCAGGTAAAGCAGGGCGGAACTGCCGGCCGTCAGAAAGATCTGGGACGCCGGGACGCCATATCTATCGGCGAGCGTTTTCCGAATCTCCTGCACGGCGGCATCCGGATAGGCGGCGGCCCGGGCCACGCCGGCCTCGGCCGCGCGCAGGACAGATTCCGGCGGCGGCGCGGGATGCAGATTGGACGAAAAATCGATCACATCATTGCGCGTGGGGGGCGGATTCCCGCCGTGCCAGGGTTTTTCCGTCATACCCAAATCAAACCCGCCGGGCGAAAACACGCCGCGCCAAGCAGGACCGCCAGTTCCGTCACTTCCACCATCGCTCCCAGGACGTCCCCCGTGATCCCGCCGAATGCGCGGTTGGCGGCGAGGCCCACGCCCAGTCCCGCCAGGATCGACAGAGGGATGAGAAGGAGCGCGGCGGTCCCGCCGAACGCGTAAGCCAATCCGGCTGCGCAGGCGGTCGACGCCGCCACGTGGCCGAAGGTAGCCTTGCCGATGTAAGCCGCGCCAAGTCCTTCGGACCGCGCGTACGAAAACAGCGCGCAAGCCGGAACGAGTATCCATCGGGCGTATATCGCCGCCAGAAGGACGGCCGGGACGCGGAGGTCCGGAGCGAGTTCCCAGAGCGCAAGGGTTTTACCGAGGATGACGAGGAACACCGCCATCATGCCCATCGGTCCGGCGTGGGGATCCCGCATGATCTCGAGGCGTCGGATGCGGTCGGCTACGGAAAAGAGGGCGTCGGCCGTATCGCTGACGCCGTCCATGTGGAGTCCGCGTGTGATGAGAATCCAGAACGCCACGATGAGAAGCGCGGATATGGAAGCCGGCAGGGGGCCGAGGAGCCAGGCGAGCGCGGCCAAGAGAAGCCCGACGATCAGTCCCACCGCGGGAAAATACATGAGGATCGACGCGCGGGGAGGTTCGCGGCCGGCGGGGAAGGGAAGGATTGTGAGAAGGCGTGCGGCTTTGAAGAATTCTGCTTCGCCGGGTGTACGCTTGCGCTCCTGGGGGCTTCGCAGAATGGGAGTCAACGCGATTCGGCCTCGTCGACTCGGGCGGATTCGAACGTCGCCATTTCCGTGAAGATCGCGGCGGACGCCTCCAGCACCCGCATGGCCAGCGCCGCCGCGGTGCCTTCACCCAGACGCAGGTCGAGGTCCAGAAGGGGCGTTGCGCCGATTTGTTTCAGAATTTCCGCGTGGCCGCCTTCGGCCGACGCGTGCGAAAAGAAGAGATACTGTTTGAGAGCCGGACACATCCGTTCCGCCAGGAGCGCGGCGGCGGTGGAGATAAAGCCGTCGACCAGCATCGGCACGCGTTTGGACCCGCCGGCGATATAACAGCCGGCCATCTGCCCGATCTCAAAACCGCCGACCTTGGACAAAACGTCGAGCGGATCCGACGGATTCGGCCGCCGCAGCCGGAGTCCGTCCGCCACCACGCGGCGCTTATTGGCGAGTGCCGCGTCGTCCAGGCCGGTGCCGCGGCCCGCGATTTTTTCCGGCGGCATATCCAAAAGGGCGCAGAACACGGCGGCGGCGGAGGTGCTGTTGCCGATGCCCATTTCACCGACTCCCGCCAGATCGATCGGATGCGCGGCGAATTCGTCGAGAAAAACATCAGCGCCCCATTCCACCGCGCGCCGGGCATTTTCCAGGCTCATGGCATTCTCCTTCAGAAAATTTAGCGTGCCGGGTCCCAGCCTTTTTTCGATGAGGCCCGCCGCCCCGCTCGGCTCGATCACGCCCGCGTCGATCACCCGGACCTCCGCGCCGGCCAATCGCGCGAGGACGTTCACGGCGGCGCCGCCCGCCAGAAAATTTTTGACCATCTGGCCGGTGACGCTTTGGGGAAAGAGACTCACGCCGGACTCGGCCACCCCGTGATCCGCGGCGAAGGTAAAGACAACTTTCCGGGAAAATTGAATGTCCAGACTCTCCCGGATGCGCACGAGGGCCGCCGCCAGGGATTCCAGTTTGCCGAGACTGCCGACCGGTTTCGTCAGCCGGTTCAGCCGGTCGACGGCGCGGGCGGTCCACGCGTCCGAAACCGGCCGGACGCTTTGAATCAGTTCAGCGAGGGCGGGCATGTCCGGGTTTTTTGATCTGGAGAGGCTGGCCCGCGACGACGAGAAAGACTTCATCGGCCGCGCGCGCGACATCCGCGTTGATCCGGCCCAGCGCGTCCAAAAACCGGCGGCCGGATTTGGTCAGCGGCACCATTCCGAGTCCCGCCTCGTCGGAAACCACGATGACGGGCGCCAATAAGCGGAGCCGCCTGATCACCGACCCGATCTCCGCCTTGAGGCCGGTTAGCGGGCGGGTCAGTCTCGCCGAAATCCAAAGAGACAGACTGTCCAAGAGGATTGCATCGGCCGGAATCCGGAGACCATCCTCCGGAAGGGTTCCGTTCAGCACCACCGTCCGCCAGTGTTTCGGGCGGCGGGCCTGGTGGACCGCGATTTTTCGCCGCAATTCCGCGTCCTTTGACGGCGTGGCGACGGCAGTGGCCAGATAGACAACGCGTCGGCCGAACGCCGCCGCCTTTTTTTCGGCAAATTCGCTTTTACCGCTGGATACACCGCCTGTCACCAGCATCATGGGAAAATTCTTCACTTCGGCAGGGTAGCTTTTCGGGAGGGGGGCTGCAATATGGATGCGCCCAGCCGGGCGCACACAAAAAAATTCCCCCCGGCGTTGCCGCCGGGGGGCACCTTTTAATTACGGTGGAGTGGGGGTGAGGTATTTCTTCTGTGACAACCTCTTGACCCCCTATTCGGAACAACCTCCGGTAAACTTTAGCTTGAAAATATTTGTGTCCCACTGGTAGAATCCCCCGCATGACCGACGGGATGAAGGGAATCCCGCGAGGCCAGGGAGGGGGAGGAGCGGGATGAATGTTCGAGTGGGGGAGCGGGTTTGGTTGGACGAGGAGGAGGTTCTCCGGGAACAGCTGGTGGCGCTCGCCGAGGATTGCGGGGCAGTGTCGCTGAAGGTTTCAACGGAGGATGCGGGGATGAGTTACGGGGAGATCCGCACCGTTCACCGTTTGTTTCACGATATTTTGCCGCTCTCCGCCAAGATCGGCGGGCCCGAGGCCCGGCAGGACATGCGGGCGGTCGTCGACATCGGCTGCCGGGGCGTGGTGGCGCCGATGATCGAATCCCCCTATTCCCTGAAAAAATTCATCGAGAGCCTGCGGGAGGAGCTGGGGGAGAAAGTCTACGGGTTTGTCCGCAAGCAGATCAACATCGAGACCGAGACCGCCTGCCGGAACCTCGACCGGATTTTTGCCCAGCCCGAAATTTCCGAAATCGACCAGATCACCGTCGGCCGGACGGACCTGTGCCGGTCGCTCGGCAAGGACCCGGACCATCCCGAAGTGATGAGCCGGGTGGCGGCCGTGGTCACTGCCGCGAAATCGCGTGAAATCGAAGTTTCGGTTGGCGGACGGATCACGCCGAAGGACGCCCAGCGGCTGATGGAGACCAGCGCGCCGACGCTTCTCAACACGCGCGACGTCGGTTTCGATCCCGCCGCCTGCGCGGATCTTCCCGCCGCGATCCGCAGTATTCTCGACTTTGAAATCGCCGTCCTCGAACACCAGAAACTCTCCGGCCGCCGCGCGGTCGCCGCCCTCGCCAACCGGATTACGAAACTGCGCGGCCGAAAAAACAGGTAGCCGCGACGAACGTCGCCGCCGGCCGGCCGACCCGATCCATGCGCAGCGCGTTAAAACAAAGCCGTAAATTCACGCTCCCGGAAAGCCGCTATGCCGAGACCGAAAAGACCCAGACCCTGCTCATCATCGGCGCCGGGGTCATGCAGGTACCGGCCATCAAAATCGCCCGCGCGATGGGGCTCAGAACGGTCGTCACCGACTACAATCCCCACGCCCCCGGCATGACGCTCGCGGACATTCCCGTCGTCATGAGCACGCGGGACGTCCAGGGCACCATCCGGATCGCCCGCGAAACGCACGCCAAGTATCCGATCCGGGGATGCCTCACCGTCGGCACCGACGCTTCGGTGACCGTCGCGGCGGTCTGCGAAGCCCTGGGCCTGCCGGGCATCCGGACTGACGCGGCGGAACGCGCGACGGACAAAATCAAAATGCGGAGCGCTTTTCTGTCGGCCGGCGTCCCCTCGCCGAAATTCTGCGGCGTGTGGACCCTCTCCGAGGCCGAAATGGCTCTCGCGGATATCGGCCTCCCGGCGGTGATCAAGCCCGCGGACAACATGGGCGCGCGCGGCGTGAAAAAAATTTCAAAGGAATGGGAGCTGGAGACGGCCTTTCGGGAGGCCAAGGCCGCGTCGACATCGGGCGGCGTGATCCTGGAGGAGTTCATGCCCGGGGACGAGCTGTCGATTGACGTCCTGATTTTCGACGGCCGCCCCGTCTTCAGCGTGGTGGCCGACCGCATCATCCGCCACCCGCCTTACTTCGTCGAAATCGGCCACATCCTGCCGTCGGCCAAACCGCCCGACCAGCAGGACGCCGCGGTGGCGCTGACGGTGCAGGGCTGCCGGGCTCTGGGCATCACGCAGGGCGCCGCGAAATCGGACATCAAATTGACGCCGGCCGGCCCGAAAATCGGCGAGCTGGCGGCCCGTCTTTCCGGAGGGTTCATGTCCGGCTACACGTGTCCGGCCGCCACCGGCGTCGAGATCATCCGCGCGGCGATTGAGATCGCGCTCGGCCGGACGCCGTCCGATCTTCGCCCCACGCTCCAGCAGGTTTCCGTCGAGCGGTCGATCATCCCTCCACCCGGCCGGGTCCTTTCCGTCGGCGGCCAGGAGGAAGTCCGCCGGATGCCGGGCGTGGTGGAGTTGTTTGTCGACGTCAAGGAAGGCGATCTGATATCTCCGCCGAAATCCAACCTCGACAAAGCCGGCCACGTGATCGTGGTGGGTCCGGACCGGGAATCGGCTCTGCGTCTGGCTGAGGAAGCGCTTGCCCGGATCCAGATCGAGATCGGCGCGCCGACCGTTCTCGGCTGGGATGAGATCCGGACCGCCGCGCGCGCCCGGTTCGGCGCCGTGTGTACCGCCTGCAAGGAGTGCGACGGCAAGGCGTGCGCGGGTCAGGTGCCCGGCGTGGGCGGCGTCGGCACGGGCGAGACCTTCATGGACAATTTCCGCGCATGGCGGCAGCTGCGGCTCGAGCTTCGGACGATCCACGAGGTCAAGGAAGTCCATTCCGAAATAGAACTTTTCGGGCTGACCCTTCGACACCCGATCCTGGCCGCGCCGATGACCGGCACGAGCACGAACATGGGCGGTGTTTTGACGGAGGAGGAATTCACCGATTATTTCATCCGCGGCATGGCCGACACCGGATGCATCCCGATGGTCGGCGACGGCGCTTCCATCAACAAATACCAGATCATCCTCGACGTCGCCGCCCGCTACGACGGCTGGGCCATCCCGATCTTCAAGCCCCGCGCGGACGAGGAGGAACTCCGCAAACGCTTTGACCTCGCGCGCGAGGTCGGTTGTCCGGCCGTCGGGATGGACATCGACGCGGCGAATTTCATCACAATGCAGAAAAAGGGCGTGGCGGTCGAAGCCAAGACGCCCGACCAGCTCCGGGACTACATCCGCTATTCGGGCCGTCCGTTCATTCTGAAAGGCATCATGACCCCGGACCAGGCGGAGCTGGCGATGAAAGTCGGCGCCTCGGCGATTGTCGTCTCCAACCACGGCGGCCGCGTTCTCGATCATATGCCCTCAACGGCGTCTGTCCTTCCCGGCATCGCGTCGCACGTGAAGACGTTAAAGGGCCAAAACGCCCGGCGTTCGATGAAAATTTTTGTTGATGGCGGCATCCGCACCGGCGACGACGCGCTCAAGGCCCTCGCGCTCGGCGCCGACGCGGTCCTCGTCGGCCGCCCCCTCATGATCGCGGCGGTGGGCGGCAAGGCCGAAGGCGTCAGCTTGTATGTGCGGCGGATGGAAAAAGAGCTGAGAAAGGCGATGCTGCTGACGGGGTGCGCGAATATCGGCGCCGCGTCGGGAAAAATCCTGCACACGAATTGTTGAAAAAGCGTTACTATTCATCCCTCTCCGTCATTCCCGCGAAAGCGGGAATCCAGATTATCGCAGTGTGGACTGGATTCCCGCTTTCGCGGGAATGACGACCTGGTAGTTACGAAAAAGCTAACCCTTAAGCTCCAGAAATTCCTCCAGGGTTCGGCACTTCAGCGCCGCGTTGTTTTCTTTTTCGAATTTCATCGTTGTTGTCTCGAACCGGCCGTACTTGTGCCCTGAACAAACCGTGAGGTGATCTGGAAGCTGACGGATTTTTCCGAGGGATGCGACCATGTCTCTGGGGCCGTCCTTGTAGAAATCGACCCTTCCGCAGTCCTCTCCGCAAAAAATCGTGTCCCCGAAAAAAGCGTAATCACCGGCGATGTACGTAACGCCGCCGGGCGTGTGTCCGGGCGTGTGCATCGCGAGGATGTCCAGGTTGCCGAGTTTCAGCCGGTCGCCGTCGGTGAGCCGCACCGACCGCTCTTTGGGCGCGGATATCCGCTCGTCCTTGTGAAAGACCGCTTTGGCTTCGGGAAATGCCTTGAGCAGGCTCGGCACCAGGTTCACGTGGTCCCCGTGGCCGTGGGTGCAGAGCAGGTACTGGAGAAACGCCTTGTGGGATTTGATCTCCCGGATGAGCGTATCCTCCTCCCACGCCGGATCGACCAGCGCGGCCTGCCGGGTTTCCTCGCAGACGATGAGATAACAGCGGTTCAGCATCGGTCCCACCGGGAGAGATTTGACGATCATGGCGGGAGTTTAGGCCGAACCGGAAAATGATGTCAAGCCGGCCTTCCGTGTGGTAGAGTTCCGCTCTTATGACCGACTGGATGGAGGGAATCCCGCGAAACCCGGGATGGGTGGGAGCGGGATGAGCGGATTTGATTTTCGGGAGGCGTGTCGGCGGGCGATATCGATCGATTCGACCTCGAGCCACGGGAATGACGAATATGTGGAGTTCCTGAAAGGCATTCTGGACAAATTTGATCTCAAGGTCCGCACGGAGCCTGTTGATGCCGACGGCTATCGCGGCGTGAACCTGATTGCCGAGAAGGGCGGCGGCCCGGACGTGATTCTTTTCGACACACATCTCGATACCGTTTCGCCGGGCGACCCCGCGCGCTGGACCGAAACAGGCGGCGATCCCTTCCGGGCGACCGTCCGGGACGGAAACATTTACGGTTTGGGCACGGCGGACGTGAAACTCGATTTTCTGTGCAAGCTGAAGGCCCTGGAGCCGACCGTGGGTAAACGCTTCTGCAACCGGTTTATTCTGCTGGGCACGTTCGGCGAGGAAGTCGGCCTGATCGGCGCGCGCGCGTTTCTCGCGAATTACACGGGCCAGCTCGATTTCGCGCTGGTGGGCGAGCCGACGAGTTTAAAACTCGTCAACCGCCACAAGGGCCGCGGGTGTTATGCCTTCAAGGTCGCGGCGCCGCCGGCTCAGGCCGCATCGGATCTCGTCAAAGTGGAATTTTCGGGCAAGGCGGCCCATTCGAGCACGCCGCACAAGGGCGTCAACGCCATCGAACAGGCGCTGGACCTCATGGCCGGCCTGGATGTTCCGCCGGATCGTCTTCACATCGACGGCGGCCACCTCCTGAACATCATCCCCGACCGATGCGTCGTCGTTGCTCCGAGATCGGCTGCTCTGCTTGCCGCCGTCCGAGGCCGAGCGGTGGTTTCCACGCACGCGGGCCGGGTGGACTTGCGGGATACCTCCGGCCTGTGGCCCTTCTGGCGCGCCCTGCGGGAGGAGCGCCGGCAAATTTCTCCGGAAACGTCCTGGGCCTGCGTCACGGCGCGGACGAGCGCGGATGAGAACGCGTTTATATTTGAATTCGACAGCCGCTACTGGGAGGAGGCGGAATCTTTTCCGGAGGCTGCCTTCGCCCGCGTGCCGGCCGCGGGCCGGGTGATCCGGAAGGATGCTTCGTTTTTCGAAACCAGTTCCGCCTGGCACGTCGAAAGCGTTTTCGGAGCGCTGAGGGAGTCGGGCATCGAGCCGGAATATGTCACGAAGATGGGATCGACCGAAGCGGCCCTTTTCGGCCAGCGCTGTACCGCGCTCGTCTTCGGCCCGGGCCAATCCGAAGGAAACATCCACAGCCCCAACGAGCACAACCGTCTGGCCGACCTCGACACGGCCATCCGCGCCTACGAAGCGATCCTCCGGAGGCTGGTGGTGGCCCCCGCCGGTTAATTCAGGTCCGGGTCGCCGCCTGCGTGGCCGGAATTTCCGAGGACGTTTTTGAGCTGGAGGAGCGATATCATTTTTTCGTAGAGAAGTTGCGCGCGCCGTCCGACAATCGTTTCTTCCAGGATCGGCTGTTTGTCGTAGGGGTCGATGGCCAGATAGTAGGCGAGGGTGTCGATCACGGTGGGCAGGGGCGCCGAGAAATCGACCGGGGCCCGGCCCAGGCGCATTTTGTTGTAGACGAAATATTCCGGGATGGCGGCCGAAGCCTCGGCGATGTTTCGTTTGGTCTTGTCCTGATCCTCCTCCGACAGATCCTCCACCCGGTCTTCGAGCAGGGCCACTTTCGCCTGCCGGTACGGCGCCGGCACGACGATGCGGTCGACGCTGAATCGGTTCACGCCTTTCAGTAGAATATTAAACCGTCCGTCCTCGAGTCGCTCGTGCCCGACGATCTGGCCCATGCATCCGACGTCGAAGATGTCCGGGTTCTGTTCGTAGTTCTGCTCCCAGCCTTTCTTCAAAAGCACCATCCCGATTTTTTTGTGGGTCTGGAGGGCCTCGTCCACCATCAGCCGGTACCGAGGCTCGAAAATGTGGAGGGGCAAAATGACGTCCGGGAACAGAACGACGTTCGGCAGTGGGAAGAGCGGCAGTTCGTTCCGGATCATGCTACTCCACCCAGCGGTCGACGTGCCGGAAAGTTTTGACGTCGACGAGCCCCCGGTCGGTGATCTTCAGTTCGGGGATTACCGGGAGGGCCAGAAAGGAGAGGGTCATGAACGGATCGCCGATGGGGGACCCGAGCCGTTTTTGCAGGGCCAGAAACAGCCGGTCCATCGCCTCGGTGACTTCCGGAAAGCTCTTGTCGCTCATCAGCCCCGCGATCGGCAGAGGCAGTTCCTCGAGGATGGCGTCATTTTCGGCGACCGCTATCCCCCCGCCGATTTTCCGGATCCGGATGATCGCCTTCATGAGGTCGGTGTCGTTCATCCCGACCGCGATGACGTTGTGCGAGTCGTGCGCGATGGTCTGCGCCCACGCGCCGGACTTGAGGCCAAACCCCCGGACGAACCCGACCCCGACGTGCCGGGCCTGGTGGCGGTCGACGACGACGATTTTGGCGATGTCGTTTTCAGGATCGGCCACCACCTCATTTCCCCGGATTTTGGGCGCGACCCGGAGTTCTCGGGTGTAGAGCGATTTCGGGATGATTTCGATCACGCGCAGTTTTCCGTTCTTTACCGGCACCGAAAAATCCCCGGGCTCGAGCCATTTGATGTTGACCGTACTTCGGATCTCAAGGTCCCGGCGGTCAGGCGGCGTGTAGAGAAGGCGGTTGTCGCGCGCGACCATCTCGCCGTTCTTGAAGACCATCTCGACCTGAAAGGATTTGATGTCGCCGACGACGGCGAGGTCCGCGAAATAACCGGGCGCGATCGCGCCGAGGGATTCAAGCTTGAAGTAGATCGCCGTGTTGTAGGAGGCCATCTTGATCGCAATCTCGGGTGCCAGTCCCAGCCGGATCGCTTTCCGGACGATCGCGTCCATGTGTCCGTGGTCCCGGAGGGTGTGCGGGTGGCGGTCGTCGGTGACGAACATGAACCGGGTGTGGTTGCGGTCATTGACCAGGGGCAGAAGATCCTCCATGTTCTGGGCGAGGCTTCCCTCGCGGATCATGATGTGCATGCCGCGCGAAAGTTTCTCTTCGGCTTCCTCGAGGCTGATGCACTCGTGGTCGGATTTCACGTTGGCGGCGAGGTAGGCGTTGAGGGGTTTTCCGCGGAGGCCCGGCGCGTGCCCGTCGATGCGTTTGCCCATCGACTGGGCCAGCTCGATTTTTTCGAGGACGCCCTTGTCGCCGTTGATCACCCCGGGGTAGTTCATCATCTCCGCAAGACCCACGACCCACTTGTTCTGGAAAAAACTCCAGAGGTCAAACGCCGACAGCTTCGACCCGGCCGTCTCCAAGTCCGTCGCGGGAACGCAGGACGGCAGGCACACGTGCACGGTGAGCGGCTGGTACTTGGCCGACTCGAGAATGTAACGGATTCCGTCGAGCCCGAGCACATTGGCGATTTCGTGGGGATCGATGATGATGGTGGTCGTCCCGTGCGGCACCACGCACCGGGCGAACTCGCTGACCGTGAGCATGGTGCTTTCGACGTGAAGGTGCCCGTCGAGGAGTCCCGGCACGAGGGTCTTGCCGGCGAGGTCTATTTCGCGCTCGCCCGCGTATCCCTCCCGGGAAATCCCCGCGATCTTGTCCTTCCAGAGCGCCACGTCCATGTCCTCGAGGACCGTGCAGGTAAACACGTCGAGGACTCGCGCGTGCTTGAAAACCAGGGACGCGGGTTTCGCCCCCGCGCCAACCCGGATGAGGTCTTTCAAATCGTCATTCAAGATGCTTCACCGCCCACTTTTGAATCAGTGTATCCATCGCGGAGAGGCAAGTCAATTCAGCACGCTATTGACGGCAGTGTATTCAAATTCACCTCTTCCCCCCTTGAGGGGGAAGCTGGATGGGGGGTTTCCGAGTGGAGTTCCCCCCTCCCAACCTCCCCCTCAAGGGGGGGAGGG
>JACQOF010000142.1 GCA_016202645.1 bacterium | reverse complement strand
GCTCAAACGAGCCAGCCCGCTCCGTCAGTCCCGCGAACGCGGGAATCCAGTCAGCTTGCGGACTGCTCTGGTTTCCCGCTTTCGCGGGAATGACGACCTGAATAGTTACGGTATTTTGCGAATTGTCTGTCCGAATGCTAGCGTGTCCCACGTCAACTCATGAATGATCTCAAATCCTTGGAACCGTCCATAGCCCGCCGCGCGCGGGAGCTTCTGGAGGCGGTCGACCGGCGCGAGGGGGATCTCTCGGTCGGGGCGACCTGGGAGGACAAGATCATGGACTGGAGCCTGGCGGATCCGGACCGGAAGACCCGCATCCTCCGCTTCATCGATGTGTTTCCCGCCATCGACGACGACCCGGCGCTGGTGGATCATCTCAAATCCTATTTTCCAAGGGCTGGCCACCGCCTGCCGGAGCCGCTTCGGGCTGGCCTCAAGTTTGGCGGCGGCCTTCTCACGTCCCGGTGGGTCGGCGCGGCGGCGCGGCTGATGATGCGCAAGATGGCCCGCCGGTTCATCGGCGGGGAGTCTCTGAAGGAGGCCGCCGCGACGATGCGGCGCCTCAAGGCTGACGGGTATGAATCGTCCCTCGATTTTCTGGGCGAGGCGACGCTGACGGAGCCGGAGGCGGAACAAAATCTGGAAACGATCGTGGCGATGATCGAGCATCTTTCCAAAGACCGTGCCGGCCTTTCGCAGACCAACCTCTCGATCAAATGTTCGTCGCTGACGTCGTATTTCGATCCGGTGGATCCGGAGGAAGTCTCCCGAAGACTCCTCCCGCGTCTTCGTGTACTGCTCAGGTCGGCCCGGACGCACGGGGTGTTTCTGCATTTCGACGCCGAGCAATATGAGATCTGCGATCTGACACTGGATCTGCTGATGAAAGTTCTCCGGGAGGATGAGTTCCGGAATTTTTCCGACGTCGGCGTGGTTCTGCAGGCATATCTCCGGGACGCCGCCGCCCGTGTTTCCCGCCTGGAGGAATTCTGCGGCGGGCGAAGCCCGTCCGCCCGCCCCCTGACCGTGCGGCTGGTGAAAGGCGCTTACTGGGACAGTGAAGTCATCCGAGCGCGGTCGATGGGATGGCTGGAACCGGTCTATCTCAGGAAATCCGAAACCGACGCGGCCTTCGAACGGCTGACGCTGTCGCTGATGGACTCTCCCGCCAAGTTTCGCGTCGCGATCGCCAGCCACAATCTCCGCGGCATCGCCGCCGCGCTGGCGATGGCGGAATCGCTGGGCCTTCCCCGCGACCGGATCGAGTTCCAGTTTCTCTTCGGGATGGCGCGCGCGACCCGCAAGGTCATCGCGGACCTCGGGTATACAGTCCGGGTCTATACGCCTTACGGCCAGCTCATCCCGGGCATGGCGTATCTCGTCCGGCGCCTGCTAGAAAACAGTTCCAATGAGTCCTTCCTCCGGCACCGCCGTCTCGGGAAACTTGCGGCGGATGATTTGCTGCGAAATCCGCACGACCTTGCGGCGCCGCCAGCCGTGTCCGGCCGTCCCTCCCCGGGAATTTTTGAAAACACGCCGGCTGCGGCCTTTCATCAAAAATCAGACAGGGATTCCCTGAAGCGGATGGTGGACCGCGCTCTGTCGGAACCGCCGGAATCGATCGGCCCTATCGTGAACGGCCGACGCCAGACCGCCCGGAAAAAAATGCTTTCCCTGAATCCGTCCCATCCGTCCCGCCCCGTCGCGGAGGTGGACCTTGCGGGAGCCGCGCTTGCCCGGGAGGCGGTGGCCGGCGCCCGCCGGGAATGGCAGGGCTTTCAGCGGTCGACCGCGAGGGACCGCGCGAACATTCTCAAAAACGCCGCCGATCTGATGGAGCGGCACCGGGAGGAACTCACGGCGCTGGAAATCTGCGAAGCCGGCAAGCCCTGGTTCGAAGCGCGCGGGGACGTGGACGAAGCGATCGATTATCTTCGGTTTTATGCTCTCGAAGCCGAACGTCTCGAATCAGGCGTCCGTTTTCAGCCCGGCATTCCCGGCGAAACCAACGCCGGCGTATACCGCCCGCGCGGCGTCGTCGCCGTCATCAGTCCCTGGAATTTTCCGCTGGCAATTCCCGCCGGCCAGGTTTCCGCGGCGATCGCGGCCGGAAACGCCGTGGTGTTCAAGCCGGCCGAGCAGACCCCGCTGATCGCCTATCGGCTCTTCGAAATTCTCCGGCAGGCGGGCCTGCCCGACGGTGTGCTCCAATTTCTGCCGGGCATCGGCGGGGAAATCGGTCCGGCGCTGGTCGAGCATCCGGACGTCGACGTCATCGCCTTTACCGGATCGCGCGCGGTCGGCGAGGACATCCTCCGCCGCGCCGCCGCGTCTTTCGGGCCTTCCGGCCCCAAGCGCGTTATCGCGGAAATGGGCGGCAAGAACGCGGTGATCATCGATTCCGACGCCGATTTCGATCTGGCCGTCGCCGAGTGTCTCCGGTCCGCCTTCGATTACGCCGGCCAGAAATGTTCTGCCTTAAGCCGCCTCATCCTGCTCGACGACATTTATGATGAATTCTTGAACCGATTCGCCGAGGCCGCTCTGACCTGGCCGCTGGGCCCCGCCGAAACGCCGTCGACGCGGATCTCGCCGCTCATCGACGCCGATGCGGTCAAACGCGTGACCCGCCACATCGAAACCGCGAACCGGGAGGGCCGCTGGATCCTGCCGCCGGACCAGCATCGGCTGTCGGCGTTCAAGGAGGGATTTTTTGTCCCGCCCGGGATCGTTGCCGTCAAATCACCCGCCGCAGACGTTGCTCAAGAAGAAATCTTTGGCCCCATCGTGACGGTCCTCTCCGCGAAAAATCTGGACGACGCCTTCGACATCGCCAACCGCACGCCCTATGCCCTCACCGCCGGAATTTTTTCCCGGCATCCCCGGCATATCGAGAGGTTCCGGTCGGAAGTGGACGCCGGGAACCTCTACATCAACCGCGCCATCACCGGCGCGAAAGTCGGCCGCCAGCCCTTCGGCGGCCACCGCCGCTCGGGCGTCGGCTCCAAAGCCGGCGGCCCCGACTACCTCCAGCAGTTTTGCCTCCCGGTCACGTGCTCCGAAAACATCTCCCGGCACGGATTCTCCCCGGACGTTTCCGCCTGACGCACGATTGACTTTTTCCGCCTGACCGTTTAGGATGCCGGTCGCACTTCCGCGTGACGCATCAAGGAGGTCTTATGGTGAAAACCTATCATCGGCCGGCGAAGCTGGAGGAAGCGCTCCGGCTTGTGGCCGACGAAAACGACAAGAATGTGCCTTTGGCCGGCGGGACGACGCTTGCGCTGAATGTCCGCGGGGTCGACGGGCTCGTGGATATGTCGGCGCTCGGTCTTTCCTATATCCGCTTGGACAACCGGTCGCTCCGGCTCGGCGCGATGACGCCCATCCGCGAAATCCAGCGGTCCGAACCGGTCCGGCAGGCGGCTCAGGGGATCATTTCCGAGTCCGCGAAGAATTATCTCACCGCTCTCATCCGCAACCGCGCGACGATCGGCGGGATACTCGCCGCCGGAAATTTCTGGGCCGATCTTGCCACGGTTCTTGTGGCGCTCGACGCATCGGTCACGATCCGCGGCGCGGCTGAACGGACGATTTCTCTGGAGGAATTCATCAAGAACGGTCCCAGGAAGAGTCTCGGCGGCGGGATACTGACCGAAGTAGTGATCCCGCCCGCCGCAGCCGGCGCGCAATGCGGGTACAGCCGGCTGGCCAAAGTCGAGACCGACATTTCGATTGTCTCGGCCGCGGTGTGCCTCGTCCTTTCCGGCAAGACCATCCGTTCGGCGCGCGTGGCGGTGGGGAACGGCTCCCGGCCGATCCGTCTTCCGGACCTCGAAAAAAGCATGGCGGGCCAGACTCTCTCCGCCGCCGCGGATCTCGCGGCCCGGAAAGTGCCGTCCATATCGGCCGAGTCCGACATCCGGGCATCGGCGGAGTACCGGAAGGAAGTCGCGGCGGTGCTGGTGAAGCGGTTGCTGATTTGAAGAGAGAATAAAAACAACATGGAGGCTTTTCAGGCATGAAATTAAACGTGGCGATCAACGGTGAGGCCAAGGAATTCGACATCCATCCCAAGGACATGCTGCTGGATGTTCTTCGGGACGACGGATACACAGGCGTCAAGCGCGGCTGTTCGACGGGGGATTGCGGGGCCTGCGCGATTATTCTGGACGGCAAGGCCGTCAATTCCTGCATCCTCTTTGCGGCCCAGGCCGAGGGCGGCAAGATCACGACGGTGGAGGGTATCGGCAACCCAAAAGTTCCCAGCCCGGTACAGCGTGAGATGACGGATGCGGGCGGCATCCAGTGCGGGTTTTGCGTGCCGGGCATCGTCGTTTCCGCCACCGCCCTGATCGATGAGAATCCGGAACCGACCGAGGACGAAATCCGGGAGGCCCTCGACGGCAATTTGTGCCGGTGCACGGGATACGTGAAGCAAATCGAAGCCATCACGCTGGCGGTCAAGGAAACCCGCAAGACCCGCGGCGCGCGCCTGGGGGTGGCTTGATGTCTCCGGTCAAATCTCCGGCTCGCCCGAAGAAACCGGCCCGGCCCGTGAAATCCCGGAATTCCGCCGCCGGATTCAAAGTCGTCAACCACAACGTCGAGAAAGTCGACGGGATTTGTCTTGCCACCGGCGTCGCCCAGTTCGTAGACGACCGGAAATTTCCGGGCCTGCTGTTTATCAAATTTCTCTACAGCCCCCACGCCCACGCCCGGATCACCAAAATCGATACGACACACGCCGAACAGCTCAAAGGCGTCCGGTGCATCCTCCACTACGGCAACGTCCCCCGCGTGCTTCACACCACCGCCGGTCAGGGTTATCCCGAACCTTCGCCCTACGACGCGGCGATGTTCGACAGCAAAGTCCGATACGTGGGCGACCGCGTGGCGGCTGTGGCCGCGGAAACATCCGATATCGCCGAGGAAGCCTGCCGGCTGATCAAGGTCGAGTATGATGTTCTGCCCGCAGTGTTCGATCCGGAGGAAGCCATCAAAGCCGGCGCTCCCGTCATCCACGACGAGCCGGACCTTCGGGGCGCCCATGACGCCAAAAGAAACATGGCCGCCCATGTCGGCATTGAAGTCGGTTCGGTCGAAAAGGGCCTTGCGAAAGCCGACCACCGCTTCGAGGACCGCTACGAACTTGGATACGCCCAGCATTGTCCCATCGAGCCTCACGTCTGCATCACCTATCTCGACGACCGCGACCGCCTCGTCATCCGCACGAGCACGCAGGTTCCGTTTCACGCGCGCCGCATCTGCGCGCAGGTTTTGCAGATACCCGAAGGCCAGATCCGCGTCATCAAGCCCCGGATCGGCGGCGGATTCGGCGCCAAGCAGGAGGTTTTTCTGGAATACGTCGCGGGTCTCGTGACCTTGCGAACGCGCCGGCCCGCCAAAATCGAGCAGACCCGCGCGGAGGAATTTTACGCGTCGCGCACCCGCCACCCGCACATCGTGAATATGCGGATCGGCGTCAAGAAAAACGGAATGATCGAGACGCTCGACATGAAGGCTCTTTCCAACACCGGCGCCTACGGCACGCACTCCCTCACGGTCGTGTGCAACTGCGGCTCGAAAGCCCTGCCGCTTTACAACAAGGCGAAAAATGTCGGCTTCATCGGCGAAGCCGCCTACACGAATCTTCCGGTCGGCGGCGCCTACCGCGGCTACGGCGGCACCCAGGGATTTTACGCTCTCGAAAGCATGATGGACGACATCGCGGAGAAGCTCGGCATGGACCCGCTGGCGCTTCGCCGGAAAAATCACATCCGGCTGGGCGAGTCCTCCCCGGTTTTCGCGGCCCTCGGCGAAGGCAAAGAAGGCTACGACCAGGCGATGGCGTCCTGCAAGCTGTCCGAGTGCATCGACATCGGCGAGAAGGAAATCAACTGGGCCGTTGAGCGGAAGAACCACGGCCGCGGCCCGGTCAAAACCGGCGTCGGCTGCGCGATCCTCATGCAGGGATCGGGCATCCCCGGCATCGACATGGGCGGCGCGACCGTCAAGCTCAACGAGGACGGATCCTTCAATCTCCTCGTCGGCGCGACGGACCTCGGCACCGGCAGTGACACCGTCCTGGCGCAGATCGCCGCCGAGGCCCTGGCCGTCCCGGTCGGGAAGATTCTGATTTATTCTTCCGACACGGATTTCACGCCGTTTGACGTCGGCGCGTACGCCTCGTCCACGACCTACATCTCCGGCGGCGCCGTGAAAAAAGCCGCGGAGAACGTCCGCCGGCAGATCCTGTCCGTCGCGGCGGAGATTCTTTCCGAAAAGGCCGACAACCTCGCCTGCTCGGACGGCCACGTCGTCTCCAAAAAAACGAAGAAGAAAATTTCCTACCGCAACATTTCCCTGCGGTCCCTGTACTCGCGGAACCAGTTCCAGATCGAAGCGACCGAGTCTCACGTGTCCTACGTGTCGCCGCCGCCCTTCGCCGCGCATTTCGCGAAAGTCGCCGTCGACACCGAGACCGGCCTGGTCAAGCTCCTGAAATACGTGATGACCGTCGACTGCGGGGTTGCGATCCACCCGAAACTGGCGGAAGGCCAGGCCGAGGGCGCCGCGATGAACGGGATCTCGTACGCGCTGACCGAAGAGTTCATTTTCAACGCGCGCGGCGCGATGGTGAACGCGAGTTTTCTGGACTACAAACTGTTTTCAACGCGGGACCTGCCGGAGATGAAAACGATTCTCGTGCCGTCCTACGAGCCAAACGGGCCCTTCGGCGCCAAGAGCATCGCCGAGATCAACATCAACGGCCCCGCGCCGGCCATCGGCAACGCCATCAAGAACGCCTGCGGGGTCCGGCTCCGGAGCATTCCGTACACGCCGGAAAAAGTTCTCAAGGCCATCCGGCGCCAGTCCGCACCGGCGGCGGCTTAGTCCGCCCGGCCGAGTAGTCCATGCACGCTCTCTACGGATTCCTGACCGCCACCTTCGTCGTCCACTGCGCGGCCTTCACCCTTCTGGCCGTCCGCCGCCGCAAGCCCTACTATTTTCTGCTGACCGGAACATTCTCTTTCCTGACCGCGATTTATGCCTTGAAATTTTTCTCGATCACCGGAACATTGCCGGGAACGGATGTCTCGATCCTGACCGCGTTCCGGGTCTGCGCCGTTTCGTTCACGCTGGCCTACCTCTTCGCCATCTCCCGCATCGAAGATTCCTGGCTGCGCCGGCTCATCTGCAAATTCTCGGGATAGGCGGTCCGCGCGGATGTTGGACCGGCTGAACGCCAGGACCGTCAAGGTCATTCTCAACACCCTGCTCATTCTGGCCTTTCTGGTCGTGGCCCGGCATTCCTGGCAATTTCAAAAAAAGAGTCACACCTATCAGGAGCAGATCGCGGAGCTGGAGGCCGAACTGGACGCGATGCGCCGGGAAGCCGCTGTCCTGCGCGAGCGGGTCATGAAACTCGAGTCCGATCCGGGCGCCGTCGAACGCCTTGCCCGGGAACGGCTCGGCATGATGGCGCCTGGAGAAGTTCCCGTCGAGGCCGACACGGAACCATCCCCGTCCCGTCCCTCTCCCGTGAAAACCAGATGACCTGGCCCCGGACCATCGGCCCCGGCCAGATCCCGCCGGATTATCCGAACAGCATCTGCGCGGTCCTGCCGACGGCCCTCTCGGCCATCGGCGTTAAACTTCCGCGGATATACCCGCGTCTCAACGTCCGGTCGGTTGCCCGGAAAAAATTCGACCGCCTGTTTTTCTTTTTTCTCGATTCCCTGGGTCTCGAAGTCTGCCGGAAATCCGGCGGCCTGTTTTCGCGCCTTCTGAAAAACCACGGTCTCGCGCTCACGTCGGTTTTCCCCTCCATCACCAGCGCCGCCCTCTGCTCGATTTATACGGGCCGGCCTCCGGCCAAACACGGCATCCCGGGCCACAAAATTTATTTCGACGAAATCCGGTCGCTCGTCGACGTTCTCCTCATGGAAATCCCGGGAGAACGCCGAACGCTCAAATCCAGCGGCCTCCCGATCAAACACTGGCTGGCGGCGCCGCCGCTCTTGTCGTCCGAATTTCTCGGCCGCCGCACCGCGATCCACGTGTCGCCGTCGTCCATCGTCAATTCCGGCATATCCGGCATGATCTATCCCGGAGAAATGCGGCGCGAGGGATACGGGGAATACATCGAGGGACTGTCGAAAGTCGCGCACTTTCTGAAAAACGGGGCCGAGGTGATCAATTTCTACCAGCACGCCATCGACGAAGGCGTCCACAAGTTCGGCGGCGCGTCCAGCCAGGTCGCGTTTTCCCTGAAGATCATCGAAGACGGCGTCGCGTGGCTGGCGAGACAGCTTCCCTCCGCCGTCCGCCGCCGGTCCCTGTTCGTTCTCGTGTCCGACCACGGCCAGAATACGTTCAAGCCCGGCCAGGTTCTGCATTTTCCCTTTTCGGAGATATCGGCCCAAAAAAAATCCATCGGCCTCACCGCGATCGGGACTTCCGGCCGGCTCGCCCACGTCTACAGCGAAATTTTTCCGAATCCCGGCCTGGAAAAATGGCTGGCAAAAAAATGCCGGGGCAAGGCCACGGTCGTCCCCCGCGACACGTCCTGGTTTCTGGCGGGCGGCGCCGGTCCCAAACCCGCGTACGCGCATCGGCTGGGCGACTACACCCTGATCCTGCACCCCGGGTCGAAACTCCGGGTTGAGTTCGAGCCGCCGGAACCCGAACGCCACCTCCGGTTTTCGGCCGCGAACCACGGAAGTCTCACGGAGGACGAAGTCATGGTCCCGGCGCTGTTCGTGCCGATGGACGAAATATCCTGAGCGGAGGAACGAACATGAACCTGTTGGAGCGGATCGGCGAAGACATCAAGACGGCGATGAAGGCGAAGGACCAGGTGAGGCTGGACACCCTCCGGATGCTCAAGTCCGACCTGAACAACGTACGGATCGACAAGAAGTCGGATCTGACAGATGAGGATATTCTCGCCGTGATCCAGAAATCCGTCAAGAAACGGCAGGACTCGATCGAAGCCTACACATCCGGCGGCCGCGCGGATTTGGCCGACAAGGAAACCCAGGAAATGGAAATTCTAAAAGGATTTCTCCCCGAACAGATGTCCGAATCAGACATCCAGGCGCTGGTCAAAGCCGTGATCGCCGAAACCGGCGCATCCTCCAAGCGCGACATGGGCAAAGTCATGGGCGCGCTCATGCCAAAAGTCAAAGGCCGCGCCGACGGCAAACTCGTCCAGCAGGCGGTCTCCGCGCTTCTGCCCTGATTTTACTTCCCGATTTTCAGCCCCAAGCTTGCGCGTTTAATACGTCCTTTTTCGTCAGCCAGCCCCGCCTTGCGGCCCACACGCCGTACCGGACGTCGTCGAGGCCGCCTTCGCGGTGGGCGTCGGGGTTGATGCTGATTTTCACGCCAAGCTCCGCCGCGCGTTTGGCGTGGACCGGGTCGATGTCGAGGCGTTCTGGGTGGGCATTGAGTTCGATGGCTTTGCCGTGTTTGGCGGCGCATTTGAGGATTTCTTCCCAGTCAAATTCGTATCCCGGGCGGGACAGCAGCAGCCGGCCCGTCGGATGGGCGAGGATGTCGACTTCCGGGTGCTGAAGCGCCCGGCAGATCCGTTTGGTCATTTCGTCCGGCTTCATGTTGAAATTCGAGTGCACGGCGGCGATGACGACGTCGAGTTTCTCAAGGAGGTCGTCCGAATAATCGAGAGTTCCATCCGGCAGGATGTCGACTTCACTGCCGGTGAGAACCCGGATGCCCGGTTTCTTTTTGTTGAGCGCCGCAATTTCATTCATCTGTTTCTTGAGCTGGTCGACGGAGAGGCCCCGCGCGTAGGACGAAGTTTTGGAATGGTCCGTGATCGAAACATATTTGTATCCCCGTTTCGCGGCGGCTTTCACCATTGTCTCAAGGTCCGCAATGCCGTCGCTCCAGCTCGTGTGGACGTGCAGAAGTCCCTGGATGTCGGCGTCGGTCACGAGGTCCGGCAGGTTCCCCGCCGCGGCCGCGTCGATTTCCCCGCGGTCCTCGCGGAGTTCCGGCGGGATGTAGGCGAGGCCAAATATCTTGAAGAACGCCTCCTCGTCCTTCGCGGGGATCCGCTTTTTCCCCTTGAACACCCCGTACTCGCTGATCTTCATCCCGCGATTTTTGGCGAGACTGCGCATCGCGATGTTGTGGGCTTTGGAGCCGGTGAAATGGTGAAGCGCGTAGGGAAACTCGTCGTCGGCGACGACGCGGAGGTCCGCCTGGATTTTGTTCGCGATGCGCACGGACGTCTTGGTCTCGCCGTGCGCGATGATCTCCGTGATCCCATCGGCCTTGAGAAACGCGGCGGAGACTTCGTCCGGACGCTTCGAGCTGACGATCAGGTCGAGGTCCTTGACGATCTTTTTCCGCCGCCGGAGGGACCCCGCGATCTCGATGCGCTGGACGGCCCGGCATTTTTTCAGGTGCGCAACCAGCAGCTGCGCCAGCGGCAAAACATCCGCCATCAGATGCTGGTCCTTGAACGTAGACAACATCCGGATGCCTTCCAGAATCTTCGCCTGGGACCGGTCGCCGAACCCTTCGACCGTGAGCAGGCGGTTTTCCTGGCAGGCGATCTGGAGTTTCTCGACGGAATCGATCTTGAGTTTGTCGAACAGCAGTTTCGCGCGTTTCGGCCCGAGGGACGGTATCCGAAGCATCTCGACAAGCCCGGCCGGAATTTTAGATTTCAGTTCATCCACGTACGGCAGGTGCCCGGTCGAACAGAAAATCCGTATCTTCTCGGCAATCGCCTTGCCGATCCCCGGTATCTCCTGAAGCTGTTTCTCGTCGAGATCCGCCACGCGCCCCGTGAACGCGTCAACCGTCCGCGCCGCCCGCTCATACGCGCGGACCTTGAACGTATTCTCCCCGAGAAGCTCAAGGTAGACGCCGATTTCAGAAAGCAAATCCGAAACTTGCGTGTTTTCCATTGACCTGACGCAAGTATACCTAAAAAACGGTTCTTATTGACCTCAGCATTTCTAATTTCAACCTCCCCCCTTGAGGGGGAGGTTGGGAGGGGGGAACTCCACTCGGAAACCCCCCATCCAGCTTCCCCCTCAAGGGGGGAAGAGGTGAATTTGAATACACTGCCGTCAATAGCCCCCTCTCCCACGAATTCACCACCACCCACCACTACAGACGATAAGTAGCATTTTTTCCTTGACGCGCCATCCATCCGTGGGTATCGTAATGCATACAATAAGTATCATCATCCGGTCTCCGCGCCCGGACATGCCGAGGAGGACAACGTGAGAATCCTGCCCTTGATTTCAGGTTTGGCTATCCTGTTCCACCTCTCAGCCTGCAAAACCACGGCCCCGCCGGAAACGCCCAATCCCGGGGAAAAGTTGATCTGGAGCACTGAGAAGCAACGGCCGCCGTGGACTTACACCGAAGCCGAGGTGAAAGGCGACCGCGTTGCATTTATGGCCGTCTCCGACAAATATTCCACGGAGAAATACGCCCGGGACGACGCGGAACAGGCCGCGCGGAAGAAGGCGGTCCAGTTTTCGAGCACGAAGGTCCGGTCTTTGGTCAAGAACGTCATCGATCAAGTCGGCAAAGGCTCTCAGACGATCGATCCCGGACGGTTTCAGAGGGAGTATGAACGCCAGCTCTCCGAAGGCGGCATCTCACAGCTCAAATCCAAATCCTGGTATCTTGAAAAATGGCAGGATCCCCAGGGCGCCGTCTATTGGAAGGCCTTTGTTCTGGCCGAAATTCCAAAAAGCGTTCTGGACGAATCTCTGGCGCGCGTCATTCGCGCCGAGACCTCCAAGCTTCAGGCTCAAAAGGAAAAAGCGACCGACCTCGACTCAAAGGCCGTGCTCGACGCGATGATGCAGGCGTTCGAGGACATTGAGAAAAACGGTCTGTCGCTGGATTAAGGCCCTGAAAATTTTCTCATGAGGGCATTTTTCAACTGGGCGATTATTTTCTGCGTGGCGGCCTTTTCAGGCTGTAAGTCGGCCGAGGAAACCTACTATCGAGGCGGTGACGAAGTTCGCCTGATCGAAGCCGTCCCCCCGACCCGGCCCGACTGGCTCACGGTCGCGCCGAGGCCGGACGGCCGATTTTTCTATTTCACGGGGATTTCAGAAAACGCGAGTACGGAGGCTCAGGCCAGGGACATGGCGGTGGCCGACGCGCTAAAAAAGGCGGCCGCGTACGCCGGCGTGTCGATCAGCGGCAAATCGGAACGCATCACGGAATCCCATTTTAAGGCGTCGGAGACCGCCGACCCGTCCATTTCCGAAACGGACAAAGTCCTGCAGTCGGCCCGCGCCTATTTCAGCCGGTTCCGGGCCGATCAATATTACGTCGAGCATTTCGGCCGCGTGCACAGGAAACGGGTTATGGACAGTTCGTTTCGCGTTTCAGTTTTGTTGTCCATCCCCGCGGATGAGGTCGAGACGGCCATATCGGAGTCCCGCAAACGTCACGAACGCTCTTTTGACGCCCTCTGGGGCGACAACTACAGGGCGGGCGTCGTCGTCGTGAACGACGGCGGCTCGAGCGAGAATTTCGATCTGGTCCGCGCCGTCCTGACCGAGTATCTGACGCAAAACAATGTCCTCGTGGTCCAGAACCAAACCAACCCGGACCCGGATCATCCGCTTCTGGGACTCAAAGCCGATTACGCGGACAACGAGGACGCCTACGGGATGAAATCCGTGACCGGGACATTTTCCGTCCGGGCCTTTTTCAAGGACGACGGCGGCGTTGATATTGTCGGCGGTTCAATGGTCTCGGCAAACGCCGGCGCCGGCGCGACCCAATCGGCGGCGAAGAAAGCCGCCGCCTCAAAATTCCTGGCGGCGCGAGGAGCGGAGCTGTTGAGGCTGTTGCCGGGAGTCAACGGCCCATGAAACGGACCAGTCTGTCGACCCCGATTCTTGCGTTGGTATGGGCCTCCATTCTTTTCTCGCCGGCCAAGGCCGACGTCTTGTCGGTTCTGTATTTCGATAACAACACCGATATCCAGGAACTCGACTGGATGAAAAAGGGGTTGGCCGATATGCTCATCACCGATCTGGCCGCCACGAACAAGATCCAGGTCGTTCAGCGCGAGAAATTGGAACAAATCCTGAAAGAACAAAGACTCGGTCAATCCGGATTGGTCGACGAGGTGACGGCTTCCAAAATAGGAGTACTTGTAGGCGCCAATCGCGTTTTGACCGGGAGTTTCCTGCGCTTAAACGAAGTCCTGCGGATCAATACAACGCTGTACGACGTGGAATCCGGAAAATCGCTTGGCGCGGCAAGTGTTGAGGGTCTTTCCGGCAATATCCTGATCCTCGAAAAACAACTCGCGCTTAAATTGTTCGACATCTTAAACCTCGGATTGGCGGAGGAGGAAAAAATTAAAGTCCTTCAAATGCCGACGCAGGACATTGAAGCCCTCAAATACAATTATAAGGGACTCGCGGCGCTGGACGAAGACAAGCGCGATGAGGCGCAAGATTTTTTCAAAAAAGCCCTACAGCAGGACAAATATTATCGTTCCGCCGATCTGAACCTGTCTCGTGCCACGTTTGCCGTATCCGGGAAATCACTTTTTGCATCTGCCGCACAAGAAATACGCATCCGTGAGGATTCAATAAAGGCGGTTGATGAGTTGTTGGATCTGGCTGTGTCATCCGGCTTTGACTGTGTAGTCGATGTCAAAAATATGAAAACCGAAGCCGACCGGTCAGAAATTGGGAAAGTGGAAATAACTGTTCCCTTCACGATCACGGTCAGGGCCGACTATGCCAAACGCGTGTGGCAAACGCTACAGCCCTTTTCCAAGCATGGAACGGGAGAAAAGGGGCTGATTTATTTTGAACGCATTGAAGTTTCCACAGATCCTGTCGAACTATGGCTTCTTCACGATGTTGTAAATAAATTCCGGGGGGGTTGGAAAGATCTTGGGGCGCGTTTTATTTTTTTGGATGAAAGTAATACTCCATTATTTCAGAGTGGCTGGTTTCACCTCACGCTGAGGGATGCCTTAAATATGGCCTTATGGATGGGAGAAACACGGTCGATTCGTATTGGTAATCGCATCTACGAGGGCGCTGGGAAAAACTTTTCATATTCCGCGTCTGTATCACTTCCGAAAATCGAATCCGCGCGACTTGCCAGGGTTTCTACAATCCGATTCGAAGTCGAGCGTGGAAATAGCGAAAATGGCGAATGAGACAACGAATAGTTGTCCGAAAAATCAAAAATCTTACAAGAGGTGAATCATGAACTGCGGAATTGCTGAGATTTATGTCAAGCCTATCCGGACAAGGGAGGATTTGAAACTGTTTCTTAAAAGTCGAATATACATTCGTGGCCAGGTGCGTAAGACAAGGTTGCATAAAGCATTGTATTTTACACCGGACATACAAGTTAGAGGATGCCCGAGAGGGATGTCTTACATTGCCAAGATCAAAAAAGTCAGAAAGGCCAAGACGGGGAAAACATTTTTCAAAATGCTCAAAAGAAACCACCACATCGTTTCATCTAGCCTTCTTTGTCACGTCAATTAAAAATTTGGTAAAAAATCGGTCGTTTTTGCTTACCTCGACGAAATTCGTCGCATCCCAGGAGGTCCGTTCACGTGTAATGCGTTACGAGTTAGAGCGCGTGCCTGCGCGTTCGATCAAGTTTTGAAACGTCTATCGACCAAGAAGACGAGTAGAGATGGAAGCCGAAAGACGTAATAGCGAGTTCGGTATGCTGGCATATCATTCGAAAACGGAAAACGGGGACGGTTCTAATTTAAGTTCAAGAGAGGTGGCAGGTTGTATACAATTTGGCTCGAAAAGGAGGGGGGATTTGATGCGGGTGATTCTGAAGTGGACATCCGCGAGTGATCTTGCTGAAATTCAGCCGGATAAATTAGAACCGTCCCCTTTTCTCCGGGAGGGTTGCCGTGCTGGCGCATCTTTCGATCCCTGTTGACATGCAGGCGAAGGTGCATTACCACCGCCGCTCCGCTCTGCGCAAAGTTCTTCTTGCTTTCCTCGTCTGTCCGCTCTTCTCCAGCTGCACTAATGACGTCAGCGAACTGAAAAAAGAAAATGAAAGGCTCAAAGCGGAACTAGATCGGCCGACTCCGGGGGTGGCGGCTCCGCGAAATATTTCCAGCATTAAAAATCCTGTCATTGAGATCAGAAAATTAAAAATTTATCAACTCGTCAGTTCGGTTGGCTCCATAGACGTAAAGATCACAAATAGGTCTGACGCCTTTATCCGTTATTGGAGTGTAACGGCTGAAGTATACGATAAAAATGGAGAATACTTGGGACAAGGGTCTGCGAATGGACACAACCTTCGCCCAGCCAAGGACGCTATCGATCGTATCGGGTTAATCGATATAAGAGCATCGGACGTAAGAGAGGTAAAGTTCCGGCTTCGCTCCATCAGGATAGAGGAAAATAGAGATGACGTGGACGCGACCGGTGAATTTGATCTCAGGGAGGTCAAATGAAATTCAAAAATCCCGCCAATAATTATGTGGTTGAAGCCAATCATCCCCGGTGTTGGACCCTGATATTCGGATTTTTTTATTTTCTCAAACACGGCGCCTGGGGGCATGTTTTTCTTTCGGCGGTCCTGGGCGCCTGTACGTTTGGGCTTTCGTGGCTGATCTATCCCCTCTTTTCCGAAAAAATCGTTCGGCATGTCTACTTGGAAAAGGGTTGGCTGGATGATGAATCGGCGGAGGAAGCCCGTCGAAAGAGCGGCCGGGATTTTAGGCTGGCCTATCTGGTTCTGCTTCCATCCCTGCTGATTGTACCCGTGTTGTTGTGGATTGCATTGATGGTGCTGATATGACCCCGGGCATTGGGTCGAAGCGTTATCGGATTTTGTTTCATGTCGGATGCGCCGTTATCCTGTCCCTGACATGGGGATGCAGTCGGCGGATGCTTTTGGCCGAGAATCGCGGCGCCACCAGTCAGAGGCTGGTGACGACGGCGGTCGAGGCCGCTTTGGCGGACGTGGATCTCAAAATTTTGCGGGGAGCGCCGACATCGATCACCATTGGGCATCTGGCGGGCCGCGGCGGAACAGCGCATCACAGCCCGGGGCCGCAGGGACTTGTGTCGTTGGGCGGCGTCGGAACGATCGCCTCCGATCTCTTCGGCCTTCTCGGCCTTGGCGCTGGGTCGTCTCCGGAATCGGTTCCGGGTGGCCTTGGAGCTGACGTGCATCCCGGCCAGACCGCGAATGCCGGCACGGTCCTTGAGCCCGTGACGGGCGTCTTCGCGGATTTTCTCCATACGCTCCTGCGCCTCAAGGCCGAACAATCCGGCGTCAGGCTTGTGCCGCACCAGGAGGCTCGCATTCATCTTGTTCTGCTTGTGATGGCCCTGGGAACGGACGAAGACGAGGCGCAGGGATTTCTGTCGCTCTGGACGAGGGAGACGATGCGGGGCGAAGCGTGGTTCCGCCTGGTGGCCGTGGACCCTGGCGCCGGTAAAATCATCCTCGACGAATCCCGAAACGCCTCCCGGTACTTCGAGCATCGAAAAATCCTCGGCGTCGGCCCATTCCAGCGCACCGACCTCCCAAATATGGGTCCTCAAAGGTAGAGGGATCGCGGCATCAGTTGTCAGAACCGGGCTCTGACAAGAACAGCGCCGACATTGATATCCAGGTCGAACGCGGTATAATGAGGGCATGAAAATCACGGCAGAGAAGGTTGTGTCGGAGGCGCTGGAACTTCCGCCCACGTTGCGGGCATTTGTCGCGGAGAAACTGATTGAGAGTCTTGACGCGCCGAAGTCTCCGCGATTGTCGGGCAAATGGAAGCGAGAAATCCGCCGGCGTTGCGCGCAGATGGATCGAGGCTCTGTCAGACTTCTCGATGCCAACACCGTTTTTGCAAAGGCTCGTGTGGCCATTGCGTGAGACGGGTCAATTACCACCCTGACGCCGCCTTAATCCTCGCTTGTACCCCGTCGTAGACCTCGATGTCCGTCGATGCCTGACGAAGACATTTCCCTTCGGCGTTCTATTCAGAGACAGACCCCGCAAGATCATTGTCATGGCCGTCATGCACCTGCGTCGCGATCCCGATTCCTGGCAAAATAGAGACTGAATTTCCTGCCCGCGATGCGTCGGGGAAATCAGATTGCCCAAATCGGGATGGAATGAATGCGCGGGGAGAGTTCGTGAATGGATGGCGAGAGGTTGAATACGAAACCCTTTTTGATGCGCCGGTCCAGGGACATGAGTCTTCGGATGCCTGCCGCGTCTTTCGACGACGGCCTTGCCGACGATTTAATCTCGATGGCCACCGCTTTTCCCTCGCATTCGATGACCAGATCGACCTCGACCCCCGTGGATGTCCGGAAATAGGAAAGTTTCCAGGGAAGGCGGGCGGCGGCTATTTGCTTGATGATTTCGTTCACGACAAAACTTTCCAGCGCGGCGCCGAATTCCGGCGTCTCCGGACGAATCGCGTGCCGGCGCCCCGCCAGAATCCGCGCCAGGCCCGCGTCCGCCAAATACAGTTTCGGGCTTTTGGCCACCTGCACACGGAACGATCCGCTGTATGCGGGCAGAGCGCGGCAGATGAAGGTGTCCTCCAAGAGGGCGTAGTAGGATTTCACGGTATTGCCGCTGACGCCAAGCGCGCTTGAAAGAGTGCTGTAATTGACGATTTGCCCATCGTATGCGCCGGCCAGCATGAGAAATTTTCCGAATGTCCCGATATTTGAAACCAGATTCTCCCGCCGTATTTCATTTTCCACGTACGTGGCCGAGTAATTTTCGAGCAGTTCAAACGCGTCCGCATCTTTTGGGGTGAGGCACGGTTCCGGCAGGAGGGACCGCGTAAGCCATCCAGAGAGCATCTGCCGGTATCCCCGGGGTTCAGGCGGAACTTTTCTTTTCCACGACGCCGAAAAGAGGCGGGGCACGATGGACGGCCGGCCCAGAAGCTCGGTCTGGCTGAACGGATAGAGAGTCATTGCCAACACGCGGCCCGCCAGCGTCTCGGCCTTGCGCCGCTTCAAGGCAACCGCGGAGGATCCGCATATCCAGAATTTGACCCGGCCCTTGTGCCGGTCGTAGAGACCTTGCAGCGCCTGAAAGAGCGGCGGAATTTTTTGAATTTCGTCGACGAACACGTTCAGGCGGCCTCGGGCCGATTTTACCGCCGTTTCAATTTCGACCGCCCAATCCTCCGGCGCGTCCTCATACCGGCGAAGGGTCACCAGATCCTGAAGATCAAACGAAACGGCGGGCGCGACGCCTGCCACAAATTGCCGCAAGAGGGTCGTTTTGCCCGTCTGCCGCATCCCGGTCACCTGCACGATCTGGGGTTTCGGCAACGCCGCCTTCAGCCACGTCTCCATCTGTCGCGAAATCATACTTCAAATATATGATATAAATCTAAAATGTCAATTACTATTTATGACATGCGCCTAAATAGATGCATTTCAGCCTCCACAGAGAGAGCAGGGAACCGAAGATTGCCGACAGGAGGCGGACGCGGCTGTCGGGGCGGTTGGACCATGAGACCGGGAGTTGGTTGATTCGAAGACCCGATTGTTTTGCGCGAAGGAGGATTTCGACGTCGAAGGTCCAGTCGAGGCAGTGGAGATTCTCAAAAAGTTTTTGCGCTTCGGCGCTTCGGAAGGCCTTCAAGCCGCACGTGAAGTCGGTGATGTCGGGGAGAAAGGCCGCTTGGACCATTCGCCTGAATATTTCGCCGCAGGTTTGGCGGAGCCAGGGCTGACGGCGGAGGAATTTCGCGCCCGGCAAGTGCCTCGAGGCGATCACGACGTGGGCCTCATCGAGGCGGCGGACGGCCGGCTCGAAAAAATCCGGGCTGACGGAGAGGTCGGCGTCGCTGAAGATCAGCCAGTCGGTGCGGCAGGACCGGACGCCCTTGGCGATCGCCGTCGCTTTGCCGCGGCAGTCCGGGGTTTTCAGCACCCAGCCCGTGTCGCCGAGCGCGCGTTCGGCCAAGTCCGCGGTGCCATCGGCCGATCCGTCATCGACGACGATGATCTCCCATTTCCGGCCGGAATCCTTCAGCGCGCGTCGCACAGCCGCAATCGATTCCGAAATGACGGCGGCTTCGTTGTGCGCCGGGATGATGAGCGTGCAGGAAGCCGTCACGCGCGGGTCAGCCTTTGATGACGCACAGCGGCCGGAGCCGCGCGACGCGTTTGGCCAGTCCGTTCACGACGACCGCTTCGACCACCTGCTCGATGTCCTTGTAGGCCTCGGGCGCCTCCTCCGCAAGACCCGCCTTCGATCCGCCGCGGACTTCAATTCCTTTTTCCCGGAGCGAGGCCACGAGTTTACCGACATCCACGCGTTTTTTGGCGGCGGTCCGGGACAGTACCCGGCCGGCGCCGTGGCAGACCGTGAAGTAACTGCGGACGGCTTCATCCGTGCCGACCAGCAGATACGACGCGGTGCCCATGTCGCCCGGGATGATCACCGGCTGGCCGGGAAACGCGCGGGTGGCGCCTTTGCGGTGAACCAAGAGGGATCTCTTTCGCCCTTCGGTCTCGTAGGTCTCCTCCTTGGCGATGTTGTGCGCGACGTCGTAAACCAGCTTGAGTCCGAGCGATTCCGCTTTACCGCCGAACTCCCGTTCAAAAACTTTCCGGGAAAGGTGCATCAGGGCTTGGCGGTTTGCGAAGGCGTAATTCGCGGCCGCGCGCATCGCTGCAAGATACTCGCGCCCCAGCTCGTGCCGAACGGGCAGGGGCGAAAGCTGTGCGTCAGCGATGGAGATATTGAACTCCGAGAGGGCCTTTTTCGAGCGTTTCCAGAATTCGTCCGAGACCTGGTATCCAAGTCCCCGTGACCCGGAATGGATCATGACCGCGAGAGTGCCTTCCGCCACGCCCCATCTTGCCGCGAGGTCAGGCTCGAAAACTTTCTCCACCGCCTGAACTTCCATGAAATGGTTCCCGGACCCCATCGTCCCGCACTGGTCGCGTCCGCGTTTTTTGGCGGCGTCCGAAACCGCGTCCGGATCAGCGCCCTCGATCGATCCGGAATCCTCGATGTGTTTCAAGTCTTCCGGAACGCCAAACCCCTTTTCGACAATGGCGGGCGCGCCGCGTTCGAGGACATCGTCGAGAGACCGCCCTTCGAGCCGGATAGGCCCGCCGACCCCGAGACCGCTTGGGATTTTTCGGAACATTTCCTCGACGAGGGATTTTTTCCGTGCCGCGTCGAGATCGGCGGCCGGGATGCTCGTGGCCATGAGCCTCACACCGCAGTTGATATCGGCGCCGACGCCTCCCGGGCTGACCCATCCATCAACCGCGTCGAACGCCGCGACGGCGCCGATCGGAAAGCCGTACCCGAAATGCGCGTCGGGCATGAGATGCACAGGCGACACAACACCGGGCATGCAGGCGACGTTCACGATCTGGACGTACGTTTGGTCTTTTCGGATCGCCTCGAGGATGTCTTCGGTCGCATAGATAATGATATCGGCGGCCAGGCCAGGGTGGTCGGCTTTCGAAATCGTATAGCGGTGTTCGCCGATCTTTTTGATTTTGACGTCCATCACACGTCCACGATGTAGTGCAACTGAGTCCGCTCGAGGCTCGCGAAGGCTTTGAGATTGTGGTAGGTCACCGCTTTGATCTCGGTTTCCGGCTTCAGGTCCATCGCGCCCGCATCCTGAAGATACGTCTCGCCGGTGAGCCGTGCCTGCCGGAAATCGATCCGCACCCGCCAGCCGCTCGCGACGCGGCGGTCCTGGGTGTACCGGTCGAGGTGCCAGGAGAGCCACGCGTGAAGCAGATCCGCCAGAGACTCCTCCGCCAGCGAGATCGGCCCCGGCGTTCCCTTGTTCCCGACGCGGAACAGCCGCGCCGCCTCCCCGCCAAAGAGGATCTCGTACATCGCCCGGACCGCGTCGCAAAATGCCTCCTCGGCCGTGAAGGCGTTCACTTCGACGCCGTAATCCGCCGTGTGATCGGTGAAGCGGTAAGCCATGCGTGAAGTCTAACTGTTCGGGGGGTATAAAAAAAGCGGGGCGAACGGCTGCCGCGGCCGTTCGCCCCATAATTTCGGATAACAGGGTAAAGGGAGGGAACCTTTGACCGCTACATTCCCCATCGGCGGTCATTGTGGAAAACTTTAGCCCGGACCGGGGTATTGTCATCCTCTCCATATTATACTAGCTTCGCTGATTCCTGATGGAACTTCGATCGTATGTGTATCTGGATCGGCTGCAGCCGCAGCTTGCGGCGTTGATGGCCAAGACGGCCATGGGGGACATTCCGGTGGAGGGGATGGCGTCGCTGTGGATTGAGGTCATGCCCGGCGTCGAGATCAACCGGGTGGCCGACATTGCGCTCAAGCAAACCGAGGTCCGGCCGTCGCGCCAGATCGAGGAGCGGGAGTTCGGGATACTGGAGTTTCATTCGTTTTCGCAGGAGGAGGTACAAAATTCCGGCCAGAAGGTTCTGGACCAGTTCGGTCTTACGATGAAGGACGTCCGGCGTCCCGAGATTCTGTCGAGCCAGATCATCACCGGGGTCAACCCCTATCATGCGCAAGTCTTAAACCGGGACCGTTACGGCAACATGATTTTGCCGGGCGAGTCTCTTTTTATTCTGGAAGTCCAGCCGGCCGTCAACAGCGCGTTGGCGGCGAACGCGGCGGAAAAGGCGATCGGCTCGATCCGCCTGATAGATTTCCGGCCCCGCGGGGTTTACGGACGGCTGTACATGTCCGGCACCGAGGCCCAGGCGAAGGCGGCGGAATCGGCGGCTGTGGAGGCTCTCGAATCCCACGCGTCGTCGCTGGGCGGCCGAAAAGGAAAATCCTAAAGAGGCGTATAAGGAGGAGATTTTGGACAAGGTCAATATCGGTTTAGGGTTGGGCCTGCTCGGTTTGGCGGCCGCGTTTATCACCTACCTTCGGGTGGTCAGATTGCCCGCGGGGAGCGACAAGATGGTGGCGCTTGCGGAAAAAATCCACAACGGCGCGATGGTGTTTCTCCGGAAGGAATATTCGATCCTGCTTGTTTTCATCGTGATCGTGTTCGGTCTCATCCACTGGAAGATCGCCCCCGGCACGGCCTTCGCGTTTCTCGGCGGCACCGCCTGCTCGATGGCGGCCGGATTTTTCGGACTGAAAGCCGCGACCAAGGCCAACGTGCGGACGGCCAACGCCGCCTACACGAAAGGCCAGGCGGCGGCTCTGGACACGGCCTTTTCGGGCGGCGCCGTCATGGGACTTTCGATCGCTTCATTGGGCCTGATCGGCGTCGCGGTTCTTTTCCGTCTGGCGCCGGACCATCTGGAAATCCTGAACGGCTTCGCCATGGGCGCGTCGTCGATCGCCCTGTTCGCGCGCGTCGGCGGCGGCATTTTCACGAAGTCCGCGGATGTTGGCGCGGACCTGGTCGGCAAGGTTGAAGCCGGCATACCCGAGGACGATCCGCGGAACCCCGCGGTGATTGCGGACAACGTCGGTGACAACGTCGGCGACGTCGCCGGCATGGGCGCGGATTTATTCGAGTCGTACGTCGGCTCCATCGTCGCCGCCGTCGTCATCGGCATGGCCGGCCTGAACCCCGAGCTTGACAAGTATTTTCCCATCGTGGTCGTGTCCCTCGGGCTGATCGCGTCGCTCGCGGGCATTCTCAGCGTCAAGATTTTCAGCGGCAAGGACCCCGCGCTGGCGCTTCGAATCGGAACGATTCTGTCCCAGCTTCTCTTGATCGGGTTTGTGTACGGCGCGGCGGTCTGCCGCGGCGTTCCGGTCAGCTACGTCTGGGCGGTCGCCGCCGGGATCATTTCCGGCATGGTCATCGGCCTCATCACCGAGTATTACACTTCGGCCGCGCCGGTCCGGGAGATCGCCCGGTCGAGCCAGACCGGCAGTGCCACGAACATCATTACGGGTCTGGCCATCGGGATGGAAAGCACGGCCATTCCGGTTCTCATCATTGTCATGGCCATCGGCGTTTCCTACAAAATGGCCGGGATCTACGGCATCGCGCTCGCCGCCGTCGGCATGCTCGCAACCGTCGGCATGACCATGTCGGTCGACGCCTACGGCCCCGTCGCCGACAACGCCGGCGGGATTTCGGAACTTTCGAAACTCGGGCCTGAAACCCGCAAAATCACCGACGGCCTCGACGCCCTCGGCAACACCACTGCCGCGATCGGCAAAGGCTTCGCGATCGGTTCCGCGGCGCTGACGGCCCTCGCGCTCTATACCGCCTACACCGTCACGGTCGGTCTTTCGACGATCGACCTGACCAAAGTCCGCGTCGTGATGGGCCTCTTCATCGGCGGTCTGATCCCGTTTCTGATCGGCGCCTGGACGATGAAATCGGTGGGCCGAGCCGCGTTCAAGATCGTGGAGGAAGTCCGCCGCCAGTTCAAGGAAATTCCCGGGCTCATGGCCGGCACGGGCGAGCCAGACACCAACCGCTGTGTTGCCATCAGCACCGGCGCCGCGCTCCGCGAAATGATCCGCCCCGGCGTCTTCGCGGTCATCATGCCGCCGCTCGTCGGGTTTGGCCTTGGCAAGGAAGCCCTCGGCGGGATGCTCGCCGGCGCGGTCCTCACCGGCGTCCTCGTCGCGCTCTACATGGCGACGGCCGGCGGCGCCTGGGACAACGCCAAGAAGTACATCGAAAGCGGGAACCTCGGCGGCAAGGGATCGGACACTCACAAGGCCGCCGTCGTCGGCGATACCGTCGGCGATCCGTTCAAGGACACGTCGGGCCCGGCGATGAACATACTGATCAAACTCATGAGCGTCGTGTCGCTGGTGATCGCGCCGGTCCTGAAGGATGCCATCCCATTCCTGAGATGAGCGGTCACCCCCTCCTGGCCTCCCCCCTCAAGGGGGAGGAGAGACTGAGATGAGCACTCCGAGCATCACCTCCGTCCAGAAGGAGGGGAAGCTCTATCCGCCGCCGAAGGCATTCCAGAAGAAGGCCCACATCAAGAGCATGGCGGCGTACCGGAAACTCTACAAGCGGTCGTATAAAAATCCAGCGTCGTTCTGGGCGAAGGCCGCGAAGGAATTGCACTGGTTCAAGACCTGGACCAAGGCGATGCAGTGGACCGCCCCGAACGCGAAGTGGTTTGTGGGCGGCAAGCTCAATGTTTCCTACAACTGTCTCGACCGGCATCTGGCGACATGGCGCCGGAACAAGGCCGCGATCGTGTGGGAAGGCGAGCCGGGCGACCAGCGGACGCTGACGTACCAACAGCTCTACAACGAAGTCGTGCGATTCGCGTGTGTCCTGAAATCCCTCGGCGTCAAAACCGGCGACCGTGTCGCCATCTATCTGCCCATGATCCCGGAAGCCGCCGTGGCGATGCTTGCCTGCGCGCGGATCGGCGCGCCGCACAGCGTCGTCTTCGGCGGCTTTTCGGCGCAGGCCCTGAAAGACCGCATCCTCGACGCCGGCGCCACCTGCGTCATCACCGCCGACGGCGGCTTTCGCCGCGGCCAGATCGTCCCGCTCAAAGTCAACGTCGACGACGCCGTGAAGGACACGCCGGGCGTGAAGCACGTTCTGGTTGTCCGCCGCACCGGCCGGGACGTTTCCATGAAAGCGGGCCGGGATGTGTGGCTGCACGAGCGCCTCGCGGAGCTTTCGGCTCAAGGCCGGTTCAGCTGCCGCGCGGAGGACGTCGACTCAGAACAGCCGCTGTGTATTCTCTACACCTCGGGCACCACCGGCAAACCCAAAGGCATTTTTCACTCGACCGGCGGCTACCTCACGCACGCGGCGATCACGACCAAATGGATTTTCGACCTCAAGGACGAGGACACCTTCTGGTGCACCGCCGACGTCGGCTGGGTCACCGGCCACACGTACGTGGTCTATGGCCCTCTGGCCATCGGCGCGACGACCTTCATGTACGAAGGCGCCCCGAACCATCCCGGCCCGGACCGGTTCTGGGACATCATCGAGCGGCACCGCGTGAATGTTTTCTATACGGCGCCGACCGCTATCCGCGCGTTCGTGAAGTGGGGCGATGAACATCCGAAAAAACACGATCTCTCGTCCCTGCGCCTGCTCGGCACGGTCGGCGAGCCGATCAATCCGGAGGCGTGGCTCTGGTACCACCGCGTGATCGGCGGCGCCCGGTGTCCGATCGTCGACACGTGGTGGCAGACCGAGACCGGCGGGATCCTCATCAGTCCGCTTCCGGGCGCGACGCCGACGAAACCGGGATCGGGAACCCTGCCGTTTCCGGGAATCGTGCCGGAGGTTGTGCGAAAAGACGGCACGCCGTGCGACGCGAACGAAGGCGGCTATCTCGTCCTGAAGAAACCCTGGCCGGGAATGCTCCGGGGCATCTGGGGCGACCCGGATCGCTTCAAAAAACAATATTTCGGCGATTTCCCCGGGATTTATTTTACGGGCGACGGCGCGCGCCGCGATCCCGACGGCTACTTCTGGATCATGGGCCGGGTGGACGACGTCATCAACGTCGCGGGTCACCGCCTCGGCACGGCTGAAATCGAAAGCGCGCTCGTCCTCCACGAATCCGTCGCCGAATCGGCCGTCGTCGGCCGTCCGGACGACCTGAAGGGTTCCGCCATCGTCGCGTTTGTGACGTTGAAGGGCGGCCGCAGTCCCGGCGCCGACCTCAAGGAACAGCTCCGATCTCATGTCGGCCGGGAGATCGGCAGTATCGCCAAGCCCGACGAGATCCGGTTTACGGACGCCCTGCCGAAAACGCGCAGCGGCAAAATCATGCGCCGCCTGCTCCGGGAACTGGCGACGCAGGGCGACGTCAAGGGCGACACAACCACGCTGGAGGATTTTTCGGTGCTGGAAAAACTGCGCGCCGAGGAAGAGTGAACCGGCTCAGTAACGCCAAGCTGGCCTGCCTGGTTTTCGCCGCCGCCCTCCTGTTCCGGTTCGGGATGTACGCCGCCGTGCCGCCGCCGTCCTATTCCCCAGACAGCAAAAATTTTTATGAAGTGGCGGAATCGATCGCGGCCGGCCAGGGATTTGCCGCCATGCTTCACGATAAAATCACGCCCTTCTCCGCCGCCGAACCGGGTTACTCCCTGTTTCTTGCCTTCTGGTACATCCTGGGTCTTGGCGGAATTCACTCGCTCGTCCTGATCCAAATTTTTCTGGCGGCGTTCCTGGCGCCCGTCGTCTACTACTACGTTCTGCGCCGGTCCGACCGCTCCGTGGCTCTGGCCGCGGCGCTGATCTACGCCTTTGATCCGCTGGCCGCCGGCGCCTGTTTTTTTATCCTGAGGGAGATATTTGTCATGGCGGTTGTCCTGGCGACCGTGTCGGCCCTGGACATGTCCTTTCGGAAAGATTTTCTCGTGAAAGGTTTTCTCATGGGTCTGGCGGGTTTGTCCTTCCCGGTTTACACGCTCTGGTCTATTTTTTTGTGGGTACTGGCCCGGCGAAACGCCGTGACGGGCCGCCGGGTGGGCGCCGCCGCGGTGGTTTTTGCCTGGATCGTCGCGGGATCCTGGATGGCGCGGAACGCGGTGCTGTCGGACGGACACATGCTGATCCGCCGTCATCCCACCTCCATTCTCCTTTTTTTCACTTCTCATTATGAATCCAACGGGCTCGTGGACACCCGTACACCGGAATTTAAGGATCTCGTCGCCCGCGCGGACAGGGAATTCGGCCGTTACGCGGGAGAGGAACAGAGGGATTACGAGCGCCGGGCGCTTGAGGCGACGTGGAAAAAATTCCGGGCGGAGCCGGCCCGTGTGATCTGGCGGTTTATCAAGGTAAATTTCTGGTTCTGGTTGGAAGTTCCCGGGTCGCTTGGATTGCTTGACAGCCGCCCCGTTCTTCACGGTCTTCTTCTGGCGTACCACGGGATTCAACTTCTCCTTGCCCTCGCCGGTCTGGCGATGATCCGGGCCGGATTGATTTCCGGCGATTATGGTTTTGTGTGGGGCACGGTACTCTATCTGGCGATTTTCGTTTTTCCCTTTATGCCGATCCCCCGGTATTACATCTCGGTCCTACCGCTGATCGACATTCTGGCGGCCTGCGGGCTTGTCGGATTGCTCCGCGGGAAAGCTGTTGCCTGACATCTTACGCCGGGCAAGTTCCAGATTGGCCCGTGCGCGCGGGTGGTTTGGGTTGAGTTTCAGGGTTTCTGTGTAGCGCTCCCCGGCTTCGGCCCATTTTCCCTGCCGGGCCAGAAGATTTCCGAGGTTGAATTGAGCGCCGTCGTAGTGGGGATCCAGGCGGACGGCTTCCCCATACTGTTCCAAGGCGTCGTTTAATTTTCCCTGGATCGCGTAGGCGCTTCCCAGGTTGTTCCTGAGTCTCGCTTCGGCCGGGTCAGCCGCCCCGCGGCCCCAAGTGCCGGCGTCTCCGACGCCGGCCGGGTTGTGTTCGAGCGCCGGCCTGAGCAGCGCGATGACGTCGTCGGGCTTGCGTTGGGCCAGAAGTACGCTTGAAAGATTGTGCGGCGCGTGCGGATAGACGCCCGGCGCGATCCGGATCGCCTCCGCATAGTGACTCGCGGCTTCGTCCAGTTTTCCCGCGTCGACTTTCAGACCGGCGATGTTGTAGTGCGCGAGATGGTTTTTCGGATTCACCGAAAGCGCGTGATCGTAGAGCGCTCGGCTGGTTTTCCAGCAGCCGACCTGTTGCCTGGCTCCGGCCGCGAGAAAAATCAGGACGACCGCCCCGATGCCCGCTAGGACCAGTTTTTTGCCCGTCCGCTCTTTCAGGAGATCTGAAACGCCCCAAACCACGCCGATAAAAATCCCGATGAACGGCAAATAGGCGTAGCGGTCGGCCATCGCCTGCCCGCCGACCTGCACGAGACCAATGACGGGAACCAGGGTGATGACGTACCAGGCCCAACCGGCGAGCACATAAGGCGCCCGCCGCCGGATTCCCATGGCAACCGCCGTGACGGCCGCGAGCGCCGCGGCCGCGCCGAGCATTTTCCCGGCGGTCAGTCCCGCCGGATCGAGCGGATAAAAAAATACGAGGTTGATCGGCCATACCAGGTGGCCCAGATAGGCCGCGTAGCTGACGGCGGCATTGGCGAATCGCACACTCAGGGAAAACCGTTCAAGGTCCGCCACAGCGCCGCCCGCGCTCTGGGCGATGTAGGTTACGGCGCAGGATATTCCCGAAAGAATAAAAAGCGGGATTTTTTCCAAAAACAACGCCGCCGCCCTCCGGTTCCGGTGCAGGGGCCACCGGTCGAGAATCAGCAGAACCAGCGGCAGGGAGACAAGCATCGGTTTAGCCATGAGACCGAGGGCCAGTGCGGCGAAGACCGCCGCGTATCCGATGCGGCTCGGATGTCGCGTGTACCCGGCATATGTCCATATCGTCAGCATCCAGAAAAAACCGCACAGGACGGTTTTCCGCTGGGAGACCCATGCCACCGATTCGACGTTGATCGGATGAACGGCGAAGAGCGCCGCAACGAACGCGGACTCAAACGTCCGTCCAGTCATGCCCCGCAGGGCGAGAAAAAGGAGCAGGACATTGGCCATGTGAAATCCAACATTGACCAGGTGATGGGCCTTCGCATCCAACCCGAACGCCGCGGCATCCGCCATGTGCGAAATCCACGTGAGCGGATGCCAGTTGGCTTCATGCACGGCAACAAATGCCCATCGGATGCTTTCCATCGAAAGGCCGCCCAAAACGTGAGCGTTGGCTGTGACGTAAGGCCGGTCGTCGATGTCGACGAAATCCAGATCCGAAATGCCGGAATACACGGCCCCCGTCAGCAAAATCAGGCATCCGCCCAGGACCCAAATCCGGCGCGCCTCTATCCGGATCCCCTGCCTTTCCAGGCTCCGATGAAAAGGCACAGCCATGCCGCCAGGAGAGCCAGCCCGCCGACCGGCGCGACTGCGCCCCATGGTTTAACGCGGGTCAGACTGAGCGTGTAAAGGCTTCCGCAAAAGATCACGATCCCGGCGACGAACAGCCACCCGGCGGCCGTCATCCACGCATTCGGCCATCGGCCGGCGGCCCACCCCGCCGCGATCAGCGCCAGCGCATGAAACATCTGGTATTCCGCGGCGGTTTTGAAAATGGGCTGCATGTCAGGCCACGCCTCAAAATATTTCTTGAGACCGTGCGCCCCGAACGCCCCGATGGCCACGCCCAGAAACCCGAAAAAAGAGCCAAGCATGAAGTAGAAGCGGTCCACGATTTGATCCAGCTAAGCACACTATATTCCCAGAAGGAAACCCCCCTCCCAGCCTCCCCCTCAAGGGGGGAGGAGTATAAGTAATCTTTCTTGACAGGGTACGGCCCTTGAAGTAGGTAGGGTGCCGAATGAGCGAGACGCCGGGACCG
>JACQOF010000135.1 GCA_016202645.1 bacterium | reverse complement strand
TTATCGCAGGGCGGACTGGATTCCCGCTTTCGCGGGAATGACGGAGAGGGCCGAATAGTCATGTTCCATCTAGCTTATCCTCCGGGCGGTTTCGCCGTTTCCTTAGATTCCGCGGCGGCTGTCTCCGCCGTCCGCGCCGCCGTCTCCGCGGCGATCTCTTTCTGTACGTCGGCAACGGCTTTCCGAAGGTAGGAAAGAAGCGGGCTTTGCTTGCCCAGGCCCTTCGCCAGAATATCCAAGGCTTTTTGCAGAGCCCCTTCGGCCTCCTTCGGCTTGCCGATATTTTTATAGAAAAGACCCAGATCCTTCCAGTGCTCGCCGACTTTCAAGTGTTCCTCGCCGAGCGTTTTGGCCCGGAGCTTGATCAATTTTTTCAGAAGTTTCTCCGCCATCTCGTTCATTCCCAGAATCCGGCAGACCCCGGAAAGTTCCGTGTAGGCCGAGACCATGCGCGGGTGGTCCGGCCGGAGCCGCTTGTACCAGATGTCCAGCGACGCCTCGTAGGACTGGCGGGACTCTGGGTATCTGGACCGAACGCGGTAAAAGGAACCGAGATTGTATTTGATCTCCCCAACAAGGGGATGCTCCACGCCCACGTCCAGCACCGCTTTTTTGTCGTACTGGTTGAACCGGAATTCAATGTCGGAGGGTTTGTCGAGTTTCATGTAGACGTCCGCCAGAAGCCCGAGCGTCAGCGGGATCTGGGGGTGGTCGGCCTTGAGCTGAAGGCTGATGACGTCAAGGCTGCGCTCGAGAACCTGCGCGGCCTCCTTCCATTTGGCCATGGACGTGTAGAGAGACCCAAGGCGGGTGAGGAGAACCGCCGTCTCCGGATGATTCGCCCCGATCTTCGGATCCTTTTCCTTCTCGGTGATCTTCCTCTTGAGTTCCTCTTCGTAGGCCTTCGCATCGGCCTTCATCTTCGACTGCCGATTCCCAAGCTTGACCATGTGTCCCGTCCCCCGTGTCCTGTACCCTCAGCGTCCCGTAAAGAGTCCCATGAGCTGCCCGATGCTGGCGTCGACCCGCTCAGACACCTTGTCGATACTAAAGCCCGCCCCAAGTTTCAAGAGTTCCACATACCGCTGGCCGATCCGGTCCAGTTGTTCGGCGTAGGCGAAAGCATCGAGATTCGGGTCGAGACTGCAGATGTCGGAGGCCATGTGGACCACGTAGACCTGTTCGGAGAGGTTCGGGGTGTTGACGAGAATATTCAGATCGTGGTGGTGGAGCATCGTGCACTGGATGGTTTCCTTCGGCATCTGCCAGAGGTTGAACAGAAATCCGCCGAGGTCCGCGTGGGTCCCGCCGATGACCGAGCGCTCGACGTCCAGAATGTTCCGGCCCGCCCCCGATGTCTTGATGATCTGTTCCTGCTGCGGCCTGAAATACTGCATCATAATCAGATGGCCGATGTTGTGCAGAAGTCCGCAGACGAAGAGCTCGTCGGTTTCCGGCATGCGCTTGAACTCCGCGACGCCTTTGCTCCACTGCGCCGTCCTCACCGCGTTTTCCCAGAATTTCTGGGCGAACTGCGGCGGCACCCCTTGGAACTTCTGCATGACGGCGGCGGCGATGATGAGCTGACGGAGTTTCTTGATGCCGAGCACGATGAGGGCCTTGGTGACGCTGGTGATCTTGTCCCGAAGACCGTAAAATGCCGAGTTGACGACGCGAAGGAGCGTCGAGGTTAGCCCGGGATCGACCGACAGGATCTCGCCGATCTTATCGAGGTTGACCTCCGGATCGTCCAGCATGACGACCGCCCGCTGGGCCGTGGCAGGCAGTGGGGAAATCTCCTCGATGTTTTTCAGGATCGTCCGGACCTGCCGGTCAAGCCCCGCTTTTTCTTGGGACGGCGGCGCATCCGGTTCCCGGGCCGCCTCCGGGTTGGCCCCGAGGAAGGACTTAATGTGACCGACGATCTTGTCGGTCGTCGTCAGTTTCTGCGTGACGGCCGCCTGGGCGAAGAGGAAGAGGTCGTCCTTCTGGAGTTTGAGCAGGAGGCTGACCTGCTGGGCGTTCATGAGATTCAGCCGGACGGAGCATTCCCCGAAGAGGCCGCCGTTGCGGGACTGGTCCAGAAGGACCGTGTTGATCTGGTCGGGCTGGATAAACCCCCGGAACGCGCTCAACTGGCCGATCCGCCGGTCAAACAGGCTCATCTGCCGGACCGCCCTCAAAATATCCTCCTGCGCCATGACGTTGCTCCCGCGCAGGTACTGGATGAACTTCTGCAATTTGGCCAGACTCATGAATGTCCCCCAACTCTACCTGATGCGATGCGGCACAGCAACGGATTTTTTTGACCTGTCAGTAACCGGTTACCGTATTGACGCGGCGCCCGACCTGAAATACCGTGGTCCATACTCATGATCCAGGCACCGGATGGAGAGACCGAACTCTGGCCGGGGATGGGCAAGACCGGCATCCTCGTGGTGGACGACGACCGCGCGGTCTGCGACGTGATCCGCCGGACCTTGAAAAAGGAGATCGACAACGCCGACATCAAGGTTGTGTATGACGGCATCAGCGCCGTCGATGCGCTCAGTCGCTCGCTGGATATCATCCTCCTCGACCTCGGCCTCCCGAACCTCCGGGGCGAGGGCGTGTCTCTGGCCAACGAACTGAAAAACACCAACGCGCCCATCTTGGTCGTCACCGGCGAGCCCAACCCGGATTTAAAATACATGGGCGACGTGAACGTCATGGGCGTCCTGAAAAAACCCTTCGAACTGTCCGAACTGGTCCGCGCCGTCAAGCTGGTCCTGGACGGAGGCGAGTACCCCGGGAAATAAGATGCCGATCGTGCTGGGGATCCACTGCGGCCACAACGCCGCCGCGGCGGTGTACGTGGAGGGAAAACTTCAGGCCGCCATTTCAGAAGAGCGGCTGTCGCGCGTCAAGAATCACCTCGGGTACCCCTACCGCGCCGTCACGGAGTGCCTGCGGATGGCGGGCGCGGAGGCGCGGCACGTCACGCACGCGGCATTGTCCGAGGCGGTGTTTCCCTGGCGATTTTTTGAAAAGCCGTCACCCGCCATCGCCGTCCGGGAAGCCTGGCACAGTTTTCGGCGGGACGTTCGCGGCCGCGTCCGGTCGGCGCTGGGCAAGCCCCCGTATCCCAAGGAACGCCTGGTGGGGCTCTTCGATTATGAGAGGCTGCTCTACCGCGCCGGGCGCGAGGCCGGCTATCCCCGGTATTTTCTGGCGGATCGGTTCAAGGACGTTTTCGGATTTCGAAACGCCCGCGTCAAATTCTACCCGCACCATCTCACCCACGCTTATTCGGCCTACGCCTACTCCGGCCGGCCCGATTGCCTTGTCGTCACGATCGACGGCGGAGGATTCGGCATCTGTCATTCCGTCAACATTCCCCGGGAGAAAAGCCTCAAGGTTCTGCGCCAGACCAGCGAGCAGTCCTCGCCCGGATTTTTCTATCAGGACATCACGGTGCTTCTGGGATTCAAACCGCTTCAACACGAAGGCAAAATCACCGGCCTTGCCGCCTACGGCAAACCCGAAATTCTCAGCGATGCCTTCCGGCGGTGTCTGCGCCTCACCGAGGACGGCTGGAGTTTCGAGTCCGATTTCTCGGGGTCCGCCGACCGTCAGCGCTATCTGCGGGAGGCCATCGCCGGCCGCAGCCGGGAGGATGTCTCGGCCGCGGCCCAGCGGGTTCTTGAAGACGCGGTCGTGCCGCACGTGCGGCAGATGGTCCGTGCGCAGAATCTTCGGACCGTCGCGCTGGCCGGGGGCGTTTTCGCCAACGTCAAGCTCAACCAGCACATCTGTGAACTGCCGGAAGTCGACGAGATTTTCGTGACGCCCCCGATGGGCGACGAGGGTCTCGCCTGGGGCGCCGCGCTCGCGATGATGTCGGACGGCGCCGAGGGTCTTCGTCCCGCGGACCCGACCCGCCTGACGGACGTCTATCTGGGTCCCCGGTATCCCGAATCGGTCTGCGAGGAGGCGCTGAGGGCCGCGCGCGTCCCCTATGAAAAACTTTCGGACGAAAAACTTTTTGAAACCGTCGCCACGGCGCTCGCGGACGGATAAGTCGTCGGCTGGGTCCAGGGCCGGATGGAGTTCGGTCCGCGGGCTCTCGGCAACCGCAGTGTGCTGGCCTCGCCGGTCGATCCATCGATCAACGGCGAACTGAACCGCCGCTTCGACCGGTCCGAGTTCATGCCGTTCGCGCCGAGCGTCCTGTCTGAATATGCGTCAGAGATTTTTGAAGGCTACAAG
>JACQOF010000134.1 GCA_016202645.1 bacterium | reverse complement strand
TGCCGTTGAAGCTGTTCAGGTCGTTGAGGACGTATCCGTCCGGAGTAAATTTGAAAATCGCGTGGTTGCGGGAAATGCTCGGGTCCAGAATCTGGATGGCGTTCCCATCTCCACGCCCAACCGATACCTCCGGATCGATCAACGCGCGGGCCATGTCCCTCCCCTGCGCCGTCCATGTCAGCTTGGGCATGCCGCCAATCTACCAGAAGTCGCCACGCAGGAACAGGCGTCCCCCCGACTTGCCGCGGACTTGCCAATCCGGGGGTACGGTAGATAACATACCCCCGTATTAGGAATTGTGCTTTCTAGTGCGGGGCAGGAGGAAAAAGTGTCTAGGAGGAAAACGGTGCCAGGTATTGACTTATTGCGTAAACGGACCCGGGAGCGCGGGGCCAAAGCGGGAGATTCGATTCAATCGGCTTCGGACAAACTCAAGGCTGTTGTTGTGGAGATCCGGCGTGTCCGGACGTTGTTTAAGGAAATCGCGTCGACCTACGTTTCGAAAATGGAGAGCCGCGTGCTCGACTTGATCCAGCAGGTTGAATCCCTCAGCGCCAATCCCGAGCGGATGGAACGCCAGGTTCCCCTCATGCTCAAATGCGTGCGGGACCTCAGCGTCAAGCCCGCCAAGGGCCGCCGGAAAGACTTGAAGAAGCTGGAGCTTTTACTGGATGAGCTTGGAGCGCTGGCCGAGGAATCTCAGCCGGCGCCGCGGGCCAAGGCCGGCCACTCCTAAAAGGACAAGGTCGGCGGTTCGGCTCCGCGTCAGGCAGTTTTGACATTCCAACCCACCCGCTGGATAATCTCGGTGCAACTACAAATGGACGGCGGTCGCCGTTGGAAAGGAACCTTGCCATGAAAATGAGCCGAGTCGAACACGAGGAGGAGTTTGCCCACCTTGGGGAGAGCCGGGGATGCGAGGACCATGATCACGATCTGGTGCATGAACTCAGCAAGAAACTCGATGCGTTATGGCGCTACGACCAGTATATCTCGAACGCCGCGGAAAAACCCGATATCCAGGAACTCTGGCGCGACCTGCGCCGTCAGGACCGCGACAACATCAAACGCCTGAAGGAACTTTTGACGCAGGAAGTCCGTAGCGGATGTTTTTGACGCGGCGGGATACTCGATGAAAACCATCCGGGATATCCTGGCGAAAAAGGGAACAGAGGTGTGGGTGGTGGGGCCGGATGCGCCCGTGTTTGACGCGCTGCGGTACATGGCCCAGAAAAACACGGGGGCGCTCCTCGTGATGGATGGGGAGAGGGTCCTGGGGATTCTGTCGGAGAGGGACTATGCGCGGAAGGTCATCCTCAAAGGCCGCAGTTCGAAGGACACGCCGGTGAGGGACATCATGACAGAGCGGGTGCTGTTTGTCCGGCCGGACAACACGGTCGAGGAGACGATGGCGCTCATGACCGACAAGCGCATCCGGCATCTGCCGGTCATGGAGAGCGGCAAAGTCGCCGGCATCATTTCGATCGGCGACCTCGTTAAGGCGCTCGTCGAGGAACAAAAATTCATGATCGAACAGCTCGAACAGTATATTCAACTCCGCTGGTAGTCCGCGCCCTGACGGCCGGCGAATCTCAACCGGCGACGCGGGCCAGGAGGGTCCCCTCGTAAACGACCGGATTTGTCCTCAGCGTAAAGAGAACCCCCGCGCGCGGCGAGGCCACGACCGAAACTTCCCGGCCGCCGACCGGATCGATGATGCGGCCGATTGGCCGGTCTTTTTCCAGGACATCGCCGACCCGGCTGTCGGCTACGAACAGGCCTGACTCTTTCGAAAGGACCCGGTATTCCTGATCGGGCGTGACGGTGCGGCCGGACTTGAGGTGTTCCAGCCCGACCGGCGTAAACTCGAGTTCCGGGCCGTCCCCTTCGAGGACGCCGACGGTCCGCAGGAATTTCAGAATTCCCACGAATACCCACTGACAGAAAAATTTGTTGATCCGGTTGGCGCTGCCGAAGTGCACGATAAACGTCGGCACACCCCGCTCGTTCAGGTTGTGCGCGAGCGAGCCCGAGAGAAGCGGCGTTGTGATGCGCCGCCAGATGATCGGCAGATCAAACGCCGCCGCCTGCTCCATCGGCGCCTGCACGGCCTCGTAGAGACGGACCTGCGGCAGTTCGTTGAAAAACCGCGCGCCGGAATGGAGGTCAATGCAGTAGCGGCAGGATCGGAGCGCCGTCAGCACGGACGCCGCGATCCGCTCGGTGGTCTCGCCGCTTGGAACGCCCGGAAAGGAAACATTGATGTCCCGGTTGTCGAAGGGCCAGTACCGCCGGTCGGTGAGGGTGCCGAGGGGGTTTAAGGCCGGCAGGACGCGCACGCGTCCTTTGAGCTTCCAGCCGCAGTTCTTCCCCTCCGCGACTTCTCTGAGAAACTGCACCAGCTTGTGGCAGACGTACATGCCGTTGTGTTCATCCCCGTAAAATCCGCTGGCGACGGCGACTTCAACGCCGCCTTCGCCGAAGGAGACGGAATAAAACGCCAGTTTCTCGTTGAACGGAAGTTCAATGGACAGAATGGACTCGACGCCGGTTGTCATGTTTCGATGATCCTCGCCATCAAACTTCCCGGATACACGATCGGGTGCGCCCGGACCGTGAAGAGATACCCGTCCCACTTCGATACGACCGGTTCCTTGACCTCGCCGGTGAGTGCGTTGAGAATCTCGCCCACACGGTCTCCCGACCGAACCGTGGAACCGACCTGGGCCTCGGGCACGAAGAACCCACCGGAATCGGAGTTGAGATATCGAACATTCCGTTCGGTGGCGTAGATGGCCTTTTTTTTCACCGGCTCGTCCAGCGCGTCCGAGAGGATGTTCAGGTTCATGAGGAGGTTCAGGACGCCGCGAAAGACCGCGTCGACAAATTGCGTCTGGATCCGGTACCCGACGCCCATCTCCACCACCAGGGTTGGGACGCCCGCCGCGTTCAGATTGTAGGAAAGGGTCGTCTCGATGACGGTTGGAGCATCGTGGATCCAGACCACGTCGACGTTGGCCTGGCCGGCGTAAGGCTCGACCGCCTCGCGGAATTTTTCGACCACCCGGACCTGCGGGCACTCCCGCAAAAACAGATTGCTCGAATGGACGTCCATGGCGAGATCGAAAGTCTTCAAATGCTCGAAGAGCGCCCCCGCCCATACGAACGGCGCGCCTTCGTCCCCGGCGCGGCCTGGAAAACAGCGGTTTACATCGATCTGCCCGAACGGCCAGAACCGCTCGGCGGCGGCGGTGGCGAGCGGATTGGCCACGGGAATCAGCGACACCTGCCCGCGGATCGGCTTGCCCGAGTCCTCCCAGGCTCTTAAAAATTTCGCGAGGCGGTAGGAGAGATACAGCCCGTCAAGCTCGTCCCCGTGCAGGCCGGACACGAGCGCAAAGCGTTTCCCGCGGCCGTCGCCAAAGGTGGTCTCGAAGAGACCAAGTTTTTCCTGGAGGGGAGTTTTCATTCGGTAAAACTCCCGGACGTTCATGAACTGCTAATCAGATTTTGTAAAAGCAAAATCGGCCTCGGTAATCAGCTGTGCCTGCGGCTTGGCGAAATAATATCCCTGGCACAGATCGCACCGGAATTCCCGGACGACGTCCAGTTCCTCCTGGGTCTCGATTCCCTCCGCCACGCTCGTGGCGCCGATGTCCTGCGTGAACTGGGCCAGGGTCTTGAGGAGCGCCTGCTTGGTGGGCGACCGCTCGATGCCGCGGATGAGGGACATGTCGAACTTGATGTAGTCGGGTTCGAGGGACGCGATGAGGCCGAGGGATGTGTAGCCGCTCCCGAGGTCGTCGATGGCGATCCGGAATCCCTTCTTCTTGAGAAATTCGATGACCTCCCGCAGCTGCTCGGCGTCCTTGATGGCAGCCCGCTCGGTCATCTCGATGACGATGCGCTTCGGATCGGCCTTGAAAATGGGCTCGTCGGGGGAATCCATCAGGAAATGAGGATCGTTGAAATCATCGGGATGAAAATTCACGAACATGAGTTTCCCCGCGTCCAGACTTGGCAGGGACTCGATCGCCTTTTCCCGGCACAGCCGCGAGAGGGCATGCACCTGGCGGGACTCTTCGGCCACGTCGAACATGAGCTGGGGCCGTTCCAGCTCGGGAAACTCTCCCCGGGCCAGGGCCTCATACGCGGCGATCCGGAAATCGACGGCCCGGACGAGCGGCTGGTACATGATTTTCATCGCCCGGTTCTGGATCATTTCCCGGAGGCGGTTGTGAAGCCTCTGCCGCGCGCGGCCCTGGAAATTATAGGCGCTGCTGGAGGCGTCCCGGATGGCGTTCAGGATCTGGCGGTTGAAAGATAGCCGGGAGGAGGTGGTCACCCAGGAGAGGCCGGTCGATATGTTCAAGATCGGCGCGACTTCCTTTTTCATGAACTGGGACTCCATGCCGAACCGCACGTGCTTGAGCAGGTCCAGGCCGAACTCGTCCACGTTCGCCGAGTCGATTTTCAGGTCCGCCAGAAGTTTGTCCGGGAGGAAAATCACCACGTCGTCCGCAAGGTTCCGCGCGATCCGGACGGCGTCGAGGTCGGCGGAGACTTCGCGGAGATACTCGACGGTCTTGTTGAAGATGAAGGCCTGCGCCTCGAAAACGATTTCCGAGCCATACAGCATGTCGACGCGGTCCATGTTGTCGACCGCGAGGTAGAGAAGGACGAACTGGCGGTTGTCCCGGGCGAAGGCGATGAGGCGGTCGTCGATGTCGGAGATGACTGCGAGGGAATTCGACGGCGTGATCGGAAACCCCCGCAGGATCTTCTCCTCCGCGGCGCCGCTTCCGAGACGCTTCTGCAGGTCGTTGCGCTCGTCCTCCAGAAGCTTGACCTTGTCCATGAGGCCAAGCGTGCTCTGCACCCGCTTCATGAATTTGTCGACCTGCGCCAGGATTTCCTCCGGGATGAAGGGCTTTGTCAGGAATTCCTCGCCGCCGGCCTTGAGGCCCTTGAGACGCACGTCGCTCGATGCGTTCGAAGTGACGAACAGGACCGGGATGTGGACGGTCTCCGGGATCGTTTTTAACTTGCGGCAGGCTTCGATCCCCGTGACGCGGGGCATCTCCACGTCCATGAGGACGAGGTCGGGCGTGTGCTCGCAGGCGGCGACCACGGCCTGGTGGCCGTCTTCGGCCGAAATCACCTCGTAGCCCTCCGACTGGAGGAGGCGTTCGAGGCTCTGGAGAAAAAACCGGCTGTCGTCGGCGATCAGGACGCGGCCTTTTGAGGGAGCGGCGCTCATTTTTTTTCGACCATCAGATTTTCAACGATCAGGGCGTCCATCCCGGACCGCGAAAAAGTTCCATAGGCGTCCGCGGGCGTGCAGACGATCGGCTCGCCCTTGAGGTTGAAGGATGTGTTCAGCACGGAGTAGACGCCGGTGGCGGATCCGAAGCGGTGGATCAAGTCGTAGTAGCGGGGGTTGTATTCCTCATAGACGGTCTGGAGGCGCCCGCTCCCGTCGACGTGCGTGATGGCCGGGAGAAGGTCCATCGCGCGGTTTTTCACCGGGACCACGTAGAGCATGAACCGCGCCGGATAGTGGCGCTCCGGGTTCGGGAGTTCAAAATAGTCCTCCGCGCGGTCCACCAGCACGCTCGGCGCGAACGGCCGGAAGGGCTCGCGGAACTTGATCTTGCGGTTCACGACGTCCTTCATCTCGGCGCGTCTTGGGTCCGCGATGATGGACCTGTTCCCGAGAGCCCGCGGCCCCCATTCGCTTTTGCCCTGGTACCAGCCGATCACAGAGCCCTTCTGGAGCATGTCCGTCGCCCGGTCCAGAATCTCGCCGTTCGGGGAGGAAAACTCGGTGTAGGGAATGTTTTCGCGGTCGAAAAACGCTTTCGCTTCGCCCACCGTGTACGCGGGGCCGTGGTAGGCGTGGTCCATCCGGTATTTTTCCGTCCCGCCGAGCAGGGCCCGGTAGGCGTAGAGCGCGGCGCCGAGCGCCCCGCCGGGGTCCCCGGCCGCGGGCTGGATGTAGACGTCCTCGAACCCGGCCCGGAACCGGATCTTGGCGTTCGCGACCGAATTCAGCGCCACGCCGCCGGCCATGCAGAGATTCGTCATGCCGGTTTTTTTTCGAAGGCTGGATGCCAGTGTGATCAGGATCTCCTCCGTCACGCTCTGGATGCTCGCCGCCACGTCCGCGTAGTACGGGTCGAGGGTCTCCTCGGCGCGGGGGTCCCTCGGCGGACCAAAAAGTTCGACGAACTTGCGGCTGTAACTGGTGTCGGGCGTGCGGTGAAAGGCGAAGTAATCGAGATTGAGCCAGAAGGACCCGTCGTCATGGATCCGAACGAGTTTTTTCACGCGGTCGACGTAATTGGGTTTGCCGTAGGGCGCCATGCCCATGACCTTGTACTCGCCCTCGTTGACCTCGAACCCGAGAAACGCCGTGAAGGCGCTGTAGAGAAGCCCGAGTGAATGCGGAAACCGCAGTTCCTGGTCCAGACGGATTTCGTTCCCGCGGCCCACACCGGTCGCGGTCGTGGTCCACTCCCCGACTCCGTCGATGCTGAGAATCGCAGCCTCGTCAAACGGCGAGCAGAAGAAGGCGCTCGCGGCGTGCGAGACGTGATGCTCGACATAGAGGATCTCGCCCTCGTAGCCGAGGCTTTCCCGGATGATCGCCTCCATCCAGAGCTTGTCGCCCATCCAGGTTGCCATCGACCGCGAAAAGAGGCGGGCGCTCCGGGGAAACGTGGCAAGATTGGTTTTCAGGATGCGTTCGAATTTGGTGAACGGTTTTTCATAGAAAACCACATAATCGACGTCCCCGATGCCGATCTTCGCCTGGTCCATGCACCACTTCGCGGCGTGAACGGGAAACCGCGAATCATGTTTTCGCCTCGACAGTCGTTCCTCCTCCGCGACCGCCACCAACCGCCCGTCCTGGATCAAAGCGGCGGCGGCGTCATGGTAGAAACAGGAAATGCCGAGGATGTACATGGCCTAAAACGGATGCGAAGCGCTCTCGCGGGTCTCGACCTGCCGCCGCCGCGCGACAAAAAAACTCCGCCCGGAGGGCCCGGGCGCCCGGCGCAGGGGATCGGAAACCGCGCGGAAAATGACCGCCGCGGGCAGAAAAAACGTGAAGTAGAAAATATAGAACAGGATCACCAGCAAAAACCCGGCGGCCCGTTTCGACAGGGCCATCCATTTCTGCAAAGGCGTACTAGAATCCGGCATCCCCGCACCAACCCTTTCAGTCAGTTAAAGCGCGTATTCTACCTGTCGCCGGCCGATTTTGCCACTTCGCCCGCGAGTTTGCCCGAGGTACTCGGCTAACTTGACACCGCCCTTGCTCTCGGGGAGAATAGGCTCTGTTGCCGGAGATTTCTATGGAGGGAGGCGCGGTGGCCGGGTGAGGGCTTGCCGCATCACTAGGGATGGTTCAGATTTCAACCCCAAATCTATTTTTTCGGGATGTGGCGGCGGTTTCGTCCGCGTCCAGAGTTGACTTGCGGGGGACGTCTGTCTCCGTCGAGGGCCGGCGGGTTTCCACGGAGGTTCCCACGGTGGATCCGCCGAAGCCGGTTTCGATTGAGCTTGGCCGCAGTGGCAGGCCGGGCGGCGAATCGACGAACCTCGCGCAAGTCAGCATCGGGTCCGACAGCCTGACCGAGCTGAAATTCGGCATTGGACAGCTGGATTCGGCGGTCCTTCCGCCGACGGAGCGGTCGGCGGTGCATGCCCGGATCCAGACGGTTGATCCCAAGTTCGTCGGAAGGGAAGCCGGAGACACCGGCCAGACGCCGGTCCGGATTGAACTGTCGATCCCGCCCGATCTTGCCGGCCGTGACGCGCTGAAAGCGACGTTCGGGTTGGGCGCGGGTCAGAGACTCGACCTCTTTGCCTGACGGGATGGTCCGCCCCCGACGCGTCATGAAGAAAATTCCATCCGGGAATTTTCCGAGACCGGAGCGTCAGGGGCAGGGCGTCCCTGTCCGCCTGCAGCGCTTTCTTGCGCTGCACTCGGCGCTCGGTTCCCGCCGGTGGTGCGAGAACCTGATCCGGTCGGGGGGCGTGCGCGTGAATGGCGTTGTTGCGCGGGTCGGGCAGTCGGTTGATCCGGCGGCGGATGAGGTGACGGTGGACGGCCGTCGGATTGTCCCCAAAAAGGCCTTCTCGTATTTTCTCTATCACAAACCCAAAGGCGACGTGTGCACGTTCGCCGATTCGGAAACCGAAAAAGGCCGCCGGACCCTGAAGGATGTTCTCCGCCGCGCGGGCGTTTCGGGAAGACTCTTTTCCGTCGGGCGTCTTGATCTGGACGCGGAAGGCCTTCTCATCCTGACCGACGATGGCGACCTTGCCATGAACCTGACCCATCCCAGCCGTGAAATTCCGCGGGTCTATGAGGTTGGCCTGGCCCGGGCGCTTTCCTCCGAGGACGCATCGCGCCTGCAGGCTCTCCGGAAAATTTCTCCGTACGTTCATCCGGGCGCCCCGCCGAGCGCCAAACGCCCGTCGCCGGAGCGCATTCGTCCGCCCCAGATCATCCGCGGGGTTGGAAGCCGGCACGTGCTGGTACGACTGAAGGAAGGCCGGAACCGGGAGGTCAAGCGGATCTTCGCCGAAATCCGCCACCAGGTGACGCATCTAAGGCGCGTGGCCTTCGGGTCGCTCAATTTGGGCAAACTTCCCCCGGGTCTGATCCGTCCCCTGTCGGTCAAAGAAATTCAACTTTTGACAAAGCCCTGACTTTACAATGACCCGCACCAGCGGCTACACTGGCTCCCTATGCGCTCGCTCAGCCGGCTGATCCCGTACGTCAAACGATACCGCCGCGAAATCGCAGCGGGGATGGTGTGTCTGGTGGCCGTCGACGTCATCCAGCTTTATTTTCCGCTCCTCATGGCCCGCGCGGTCGACGCGGTCCGGGAGTCCCGGATTGACGCCGCCCATCACGCGCTGATCTGGATGGCGGGGCTGGCGGCCGTGATCGTCGCTGTCCGCTACTTCTGGCGGCGGCTCCTGCTGGGCGCGTCCCGGAAAATCGAGCGCGATCTCCGGGACGATTTCTTTTCAAAACTTCTGCGCGTGCCCCAGTCCTTTCTCGACACCTGCCGGTCTGGAGATCTTCTCTCGCTTTCGACCAACGACATCGCGGTCATCCGGCAGTTTCTGGGTCTCGGCATGATGTCCCTCTGCGACGCGGTGGTGCTGATCTCCTTTTCCGTATTTCTCATGCTCACCCTCAGCGTCCCCCTCACGCTTCTCGTCGCGCTCCCGCTTCCGTTCATCACCTTCGCGATGCTGAACCTCGGCGTTCATCTGCATGCTGCGCACGAGGACACGCAGGACCGGTTCGGGGAAATGTCGGCGCGCCTTCAGGAGGACCTATACGGCGTGCGGGTGCTCCGGGGATTCGGGCAGGAGGAAAACCGCACGCGGCGGTTTCTGAAGGAAGCCGAGACCTACCGGACGAACACCCTGGCGGTGATCCGTCTTCAGGCTTTTTTCTATCCCTTTCTCAAATTCCTGACCGGCACGGCCGTCGTCCTGGTGATCTGGTTCGGCGGCCGCGAAGTGATCCGCGGGACCCTCAGCCTCGGGCAGTTTGTCGCGTTCACCGAGTATATCGCGCTGCTGGCCTGGCCGCTCATGGCGCTTGGCTGGATCATCAACCTGGTCCAGCGGGCGCGCGCGTCGATGGAGCGGCTCGAACGGGTTTTCGCGGTGCCGGAAGAGCAAAACGGCGGCCGGAAAGTCCATTCGTCATCGGCGCGGCTGGATCTTCTGGAAATCCGCGGCCTCACCCAGATGGTGCAGTCCGGCGGCAACGGGTCCGGGGGATCTTTCGGATTTCATTCGGTCAATCTGTCGGTCCGCCGCGGCGAGTGGGTGGCGCTGGTCGGCAAAATCGCGTCGGGCAAAAGCGCCCTTGTGACGAGGATTCTTCGCATTTATGAGCCTCCGCCCGGAACCATCCTTCTTGACGGAATGGACGTGACGGAGATGGACATTGAAGGCCTCCGGAGCCGCATTGCGTACGTGCCGCAGGAAGGGTTCCTCTTTTCCCAGTCTCTCCTCGGGAATTTCAGGCTCGGCCTGAGCGGCCTTCCGGAATCGTCCGTCCGCGAAATGGTCCGGGCGGTGCGGATGGAGGACGAGGTGCGGGAATTTCCGGATGGTCTGGCCACGCGCGTCGGCGAGCGCGGGATTACGCTTTCCGGCGGCCAGCGCCAGCGCGTCGCGCTCGGTCGGGCACTGCTGAAGGACGCGGATTTCTATATTTTTGACGATCCGTTTTCCGGAGTGGACGTGGAGACCGAAGAACGGATTTTCGAGGAACTTCGCGGGCGCATTTCCGCCGCCGGGGTCCTGCTGATTTCGCACAGACTGCGAAGTCTTTCCAAGGTCGACCGGATCGTTGTGCTGGACGACGGCAAAGTGGCGGAGACCGGCACGCACCGGGAACTCATGAGCCGGTCCGGCCTTTACCGGAAGATGGTCGAAGCGCAGGCCCTGAAGGAACGATTGAGCGATCTTGTGGAAGAACGGCTCGACGGCGCGGGGGTGGTTTAGGGATGGACGAGGACTCGCGCGGTTTTCAGAAGGGGGATTGGGCGCTCATTCGCCGGTTTGGGTCTTATCTGCGCCCGCACTTGGCCCTGATTCTGCTCGCCATCGGCGCGATGGCGGTCGGCGCCGGCGCGCAGGTGCTCGGGCCGTATCTCATGGCCTGGGGTATCGACGACCATGTCCTTCCCGGCCGGCTCGAAGGTCTTTGGAAAATCGCGCTCCTGTATCTGGCCGTACTCGCCGCGGTCTTCGCGGCAAATTTCATCCAGACATCGACCATCGGCCGCGTGGGCCAGGGCGTGTGCCTGACCTTGCGGGACCATCTCTACCGGAAACTCCAGCGACTGCCCTTCCGGTTTTTCGATACCCAACCGGTGGGCCGGACGGTCACGCGGCTGACGAACGACGTCGAGGCGCTTTCCGAACTGGTGGCGTCCGGCGTCGTCGCGATTCTTTCGGATGTCGTTCTGCTCGCCGGGATCGTCGCCATGATGCTCTGGATGAACGTCCGGATGGCTCTCGTCGCGTTTCTATTTCTGCCGGTTCTCGCTGTCCTCACCTGGTCGTTCCGTACGAAAGTCCGGGAGTCCTTCCGGGAAATCCGCGCAAAACTGGCCCGGCTGAACGCCTTCCTCAACGAACGGGTCCAGGGCATGCGCGTCCTCCGCGCCTTCAACGCCTCGCGGGAAACCGCCGACCGCCATGCCGGGATCAACGCCGATCATTACGACGCCCACATGCGTTCGATCCGGCTCTTTTCCATCTATAATCCCCTGGTCGATTTCCTCGGCACCCTGTCGGTGGCGGCGATCCTCTGGGTCGCGGCCGGCCGTATTCTCGCGGGGCATCTGACCTTCGGGGAACTCGTGGCTTTTCTAGTCTACGTCGAGATGTTCTACAAACCGATCCGGGACCTGGCGGAAAAATATAACATTTTGCAGGGCGCGCTCGCCGCGATGGAAAAAGTGTTCTGGGTGCTGGACCAGCCGGAGGACGTCCGCGGAATCACCGCCGGACCCGCATTGCGCCGGCCCGCCCGGATTGGCGGCTCGGTGGAATTCGAAAACGTGACCTTCGCGTACGATCAGGAGACGGTCCTCCGGGACGTAACGCTCGAGATCCGGCCCGGCGAAAAAATCGCGCTGGTCGGGGCGACCGGCGCCGGAAAGTCGACGATCGCGTCCCTGCTCATGGGATTTTATGCGCCCCAAAGCGGCGCAATCCGGATCGATGGCCACCCAATCGAGGACTATGATCCGGCGACGCTTCGGCGGCGGATCGGCTACATCACTCAGGAACCGTTCCTCTTCTCCGGAACGCTCCAGGAAAATATTTCGTTGGAAGACCCGGCCGTGTCCGAGTCGGCCATTCGCGAGGCAGCGCGATCCTGCGGCGTGCTGTCCCTCACGCACCGCTTTCCGGACGGCCTCCAAACGCGCCTCGGAGAACGCGGCGCCACGCTCTCGGCCGGCGAGCGGCAGCTCGTGGCCTTCGCCCGGTGCCTCGCCTTTCAGCCGGACTTGCTCCTCCTCGACGAGGCGACGGCGGCGATCGATCCCGCCACCGAGAAATGGCTGGAACGGGCGCTCGACGCCGCGACCCGCGGCCGGACCGCCCTCCTCATCGCGCACCGCCTCGCCACCGTCCGGTCCTGCAACCGGATTTATGTCCTTCAGCATGGGTCCGTCGCCGAAAGCGGCACGCACGAGGAACTCCTCCGGCGGGACGGCCTCTACGCGATGTACATGAAACTTCAGGAGGCGGCATGACCGCCGCGGCCTCGGCTCCCCTTTCGGACGACGATTCCGGGCTGTTTCCGGAGGACCTCGAGGGACTCCTCCGCAGCGATCAGCGGGTCGACCGGGTTCACAAGGTTTACATCACCCGCAGTCTCAAACTTTCGAGCATTCGGGGGATCGGGTTCGACATGGACCACACTCTTGCCATTTACAAGAAACAGCCGATCGAGGAACTTGCCTTCTCTGCCACCGCGCGCAAACTGGCCGCGCGGCCCGGATACCCGCCGTCCATGGCGAACCTGAAATATGACCGGGAAGGCTGTGTCCGGGGGCTGATCGTCGACAAGGAACTCGGCAATATTCTGAAGCTCGACAAGTACAACTACGTCGCGCTCGCCTATCACGGCACGCGGCGCCTCCTGGCGTCGGAGCTGAAGAAGCAGTACGCGGAGGACATCATCAAGTTTGATCCGAACAAACACTACAGCGTCGACACGCTCTTTTCCGTGCCGGAGGTGTTTCTCTACGCGAAGCTCGTCGATTTCATCGACAGCCACGTCGTCCGGGCCAAGACTTACGGCCAGGCCTTCATCGACGTCCGGGCCTGCATCGACGAGGCGCACCGGGACGGGAGCATCAAGGAAAAAGTCTGCGCGAATCCGGAACGGTACGTCAACGAGGACCTGAACCTGCCGCTCACGCTTCACAAGTTCCGGGTGGCGGGCAAGAAACTCTTTCTGCTGACCAACTCGGACGTTACCTACGTCGACGTCGTCCTCGGGTTTCTGCTCAACGGCAAACTGCCCGGATACACGAATTGGCGGGACTATTTCGACGTCAGCATCACGCTGGCCGGCAAACCCGGTTTTTACAAGCGCGCGGAACCGTCGACGCCGCTCAACGGATCGGGCGAGACTCCGAAGGTCTTCGTCGGCGGGAACGCCCACGACTTGGAGGAACGGATGGGGGTGTCGGGCGACCGGATCCTCTACTTCGGGGACCATACGTACGACGACATTCTCAAGACCAAGCGCCAATTCAACTGGCGCACGGCGATGATCGTCCCGGGCCTGGCGGCGGAAATCAAGATAAGCCAGTCGGAGCGGAAGCTCCGGACGGAACTCTACAAGCTGTTTCAGGAGAGGGACACGAATTATGTGAAGATCACCCGCCTGTACAGTCTCGTGGCCAAGCTCCGGGCGGACAAGATCCACAACTACTCGAGAAAATCGCCGACCGACCTGGCGAGGCTGGACCGTCACACGCGGAGTCTAACGGCCCGGATCGCGGCCTTGGAGCGGAACCTGTCGAACGTGCTCGGCAAAATCAACGTCAAGGACCGGGGACTGTTCCGGCGGTACAACAAGTTCTGGGGATCGGAGTTTTCGGCGGGAAACGAAATTTCGCGTTTTGCGGGCCAGATCGCCGATTTCGCGTGCATCTACACCGGCAAGGTCTCCAACCTGCTGGCGTATTCGCCGAACAAGTATTTTCAGAAAAAACGGATTGTCATGCCGCATGAGACTGAGTAAGGGCAGGGAGAAAGGGACGGCACGAAGTGCCGAGGGAGAAAGGGAGAAAGGACAAACCGGATCAATTCTGATTAAAAACTGCATGAGGGTGGCCCTGATGGACGCCGCCCGGACGGAAATTTCCGGCGGAGATATTTTCATTGAGGGAAACCGGATTACGGCCGTCGGGAAAAACTTGAAACACAAAGCCGCCCGGACCATCGATGCGCGGGGGATGGTCGCGACGCCCGGGTTTGTGAATACGCACCACCACCTCTACCAGACCTTCCAGAGAAATGTTCCCTACGTCCAGAACGCCGAACTCTTTGACTGGCTTGTGTCCCTGTACGAAATCTGGCGGGAAGTCACCCCGGAGATCGTTTATACGTCCGCGCTTGTCGGTCTCGGGGAACTCCTCCTCACCGGATGCACGACCACCACCGACCACTTTTACGTCTTTCCGAAAAAAACAAAACCGGCCCTGCTCGATGAGGAGATCCGCGCCGCGGCAAAGATCGGCATCCGGTTTCACCCGACCCGGGGATCGATGTCCCGGGGCCGGTCGATGGGCGGCCTGCCTCCGGACGACGTGGTCCAGAAGGAGGATGAGATCCTGAAAGACTGCGACCGGGTCATCGCCCGATACCACGACCCGTCTCCGGATTCCATGTGCCGCGTGGGCCTCGCGCCCTGCTCGCCGTTCTCCGTGACGACGGAGCTCCTGAAGGAGACTGCCGCCTTCGCCAGAAAAAAAGGGGTTCGGTTACATACGCATCTTGCCGAAACTAAGGATGAGGAGGCGTTTTGCGTGAAAACTCACGGCGTCAGGCCGTTTGAATACATGGAACAGGTCGGATGGGTCGGGCCGGACGTCTGGTACGCGCACGCGATTTTCCTGAACGACCGCGAGATCAAGCGCATGGCCGAAACCGGCACCGGCGCGGCGCACTGTCCTGCTTCGAATCAGCGGCTTGGATCAGGCATCGCGCCCATTCCGAAAATGCTGGCGGCGGGCGTTCCGGTCGGATTGGGCGTCGACGGCTCCGCCTCCAACGACGGGTCCGACATGCTCGGGGAACTCCGCTCTGCCCTCCTCCTGCATCGCGTGCTCGGCGGCGCATCCGCCATCACGGCGGACGATGTATTCCGGATGGCGACGGCGGGGGGCGCAAAGATTTTGGGATTCACGGATGTGGGCAGTATTGAGGCCGGCAAACTGGCCGACGTGGTCCTTTGGGACATGAACCAGCTGGGGTATGCGGGATCAATGCACGATCCGGTCGCCGCGCTCCTGTTTTCAGGCGACTGTCACATGGCCCACACCGTGATTGTGAACGGCCGGGTGGTTGTGTCGGAAGGCCGCCTCACCCGGATTGATGAGGACCGCCTGATCGGGAAGGCGAACCGGCTCGCGGCGGCGCAGGTCCGCCGGGCGGCGCTCCGGACAGGCGTTGATTATTCGTCGCGCAAGATCTGGAAGAAAGGAGGCTGACCGCATGGCCAAAAAAATGAAGCTCGTCCCGGTGGCGGATCTCGAACCCGGCATGAAACTCGCCGCGGCCGTCGTCAGCCCCACCGGGCAGACTCTCCTCAGCTCGGGACTCCTGGTCGATGAAACCCACATCGCTTTTCTGAAACGCCGCGGCATTCTGAATGTCCACGTGGCGGTCTCCGGCGAGTACGGAGAGGTCGACGCCGCCACCTACGAACAGACCATCGAAAAAATATCCGGCCTCGCCGCCGAAGCGGCCGTCGCCTCTCCGGAGTCCGTCGATGTCTCCACCATCGACCCGGGCGGCCCGCAGGTTTTGCTGAAGAGGATGCCGTCGGAGATCCCGCCCGCGGACGCCCCCACTGAGCAGCACGTGGACGTGTCGAATATCGAGAAAGTCCATGGCCAATGGAAAATCGACCGGGCTCAGCGGGAAGTCGAACTGGCGAAAAAGCACGGGGAGTCCTACAAAAAAGTCATCCGGGCGCTCGGCGAGCCGAAACCGATTTCCGCCAGCCAGAAGTTTCAGCCGGCCCATCTTTTTTGCGAGGCGGTCAAGGACGTGACCCAGCAGGTGTATCTCGAAAAGAAATTGAACCAGAACACCATTGACCTCCTGAGCGGAAACATCATGACGGAAATGATCGCCCGGCAGGGCATGACGACGCTCCTCTCCCGCGCGCAGGCCGCCGGGCAGTATCTGCTCGCCCACATGGTCAACGTCGGGGTCTATGCCATGTACATGGGCATCCAGATGCAGCTGACCTCGGAGGAAATCCGGGACCTCTCGATCGGCGGCCTCCTCGCCGACGTTGGCATGCTGGCCCTCCCGGAGGAGTTCTGGGTCTATGACCGGGAACTTTGGAAGAAGGAGCGGGAACAATTGTCAATTCATCCTCAGGAAGGCTGCCGCATGATTCTGGACTGCCCCGGCGCGTCGCCGGTCTGGGCCAAACTCGCCCTCCAGCACCACGAACGGCTGGACGGAAGCGGATACCCGAAGGGCCTGAAGGCGCACGACCTCGACCTTCACACCCGGATCATTCATATCTGCGACGTTTACTCGGCAACCACCGCCGACCGCGCCTACCGGAACGCTCACCTCCCCGACACCGCCCTTCGGCAGATCATGGGCAAACCGAAACTCTTCGACAGATCCCTCGTCGAAATCTTCTGCCAGCTCGTCGGATTTTTCCCGGAAGGATATGTCGTCCTCCTCTCCTCCGGCGAAGAGGCCGTCGTCCTCAAAGCCAATCCCAAAAATGTATTCCGCCCCGTCGTCCGGCTCCGGAAAGACAAAAACGGCCGGCCGTACATGCCCAACGAACAACAGGTCATCGACCTCACGGCAAGGCCGGATCTTCGCATCGTCAAAATCGTGGAGGACGACAGCGTCAACTGGGTGTGATTCCGGGAAAGGCAGTCGCGGCAGGTTGCATTGCCGCCCTTTTTTTTGCCGTCGTCGCGCACGCCGCCGATCCCGTGCCGATGCGCGTCATCGTCCCCGTCACGGATATTCGGTCTGAGCCGAAACCTTCCGACGGAACTTACAGCCACGACCCGCTCCAGGAGACACAGCTTCTCTTCGGCGAGCCGGTCCTCGTCCACGAGACCGGGGGCGAATGGGTGCGCGTGTCGGCGCCGGGCCAGATGGAATTCACCCATCATCAAGTCTGGGAGGGCTACCCGGGCTGGGTGAAACTCGGCGATCTTGAAATTCAGGCTCCGGGGCCGGCCGCGCACGTTGCCACCGCGAAGCGCCGACTGACGCGCCTGTATGAACGGCCCGGGCGATATTCCAGCCTGTTGAATTCGCTGTTTCCAATTTCATCCTCCCCCCTTGCGGGGGAGGTTGGGAGGGGGGCGAGCGAAGCTCGTTCCTCGGAGACCCCCCATCCGGCTTCTCCCTCAAGGGGGGAAGAGGTTATAACAATTCCCATGGGCAGCCGCCTGGAAATTCTCCGGGAGGGAAAAAACTGGTTCGAGGTTCGCTTCCGCGATGGGAAATCAGCCTGGATTCGGCGCCGGGACGTCGTTTTGCGGCCGCCGGATGTTTCCGCTTACGAAGTTCGGATTGGCGTATGGAAAACCGCGCGCCGCTGGATCGGCACGCCCTATTACTGGGGCGGCCTGAGCCCGTCGAGCGGCATTGACTGTTCGGGCCTCACCCATTTGTCCTACCGGATGGCGGGCGTGACCATCCCGCGGGACTCGCACGAGCAGTGGATGAAATCGGAAAAAATACGGCGAGACGATCTCAAACGCGGCGACCTTGTTTTTCTGGCCAACGCCGCGAAACCGGACCGGGTTGTCCACGTCATGATGTACGTGGGCGGCGAATTCCTCATCGAGGGCCCGGGAACGGGCACGCGGGTGCGGCGGGTCACCTTTAAAAAGAAATTCGGACACCGCCTCCGGCAAATCGAATGGGGCACGCAGGTCGGAGAGAAAATCGTCTATTTCGGCCGGGTTCCGCCCTTGACGAGAAGTTCCCTGTAGCAGCGCCTTAAAATTTCGGTCGTGTTTCGGATGTCGTGGCGCTCCGCCGCCAAGTCCCCTGCGGTTTGCCCCATCCGGGCCGCGTCGTCGGGGTGGTCGAGCAGAAAGTTCGCCGCGTCGACGAGAGCGTTGATGTCATGCTCCCGCGCCAGAAATCCTGTCTCGCCGGGCCGGACCAGCTCGCCGTGCCATTCAACATCGTAGGAAATCACCGGCTTCGCCGCGGCGCACGATTCGATCAGGCTCAGGCCGCCCATGAGACACACGCAGACGTCGGCGGCGCGCCGAAGATCGATGGCGTCTTCCCGGGGTAGAAAGCCTGTCATCCGGACGCAGTCGGAAAGGACCGCGTCTTCACGCACAGTCCGCTTCACCCGGTCCTCCTCATATCCGCCGCCGGCCACGACCAGGAGGAAATCGCGCCTCCGTTCCCCGAGTTTCCGGGCCATCTCCAGGATGTCGTCGATGTAGTTGTCTTTGGAAAGCCGTCCGACAAAACTGATGATTTTCCGGTCGCCCGGAAGGTTGAGCGCCCGGCGAATATCCGCCGCGGGCGGACGCTTGAACCGCTCCAGATCGATGCCGTGGGGGATGATCCGGATAGATTCCGCGCGCGCGCCGTTTCTCCGCGCGACGTCGGACAAATGCTGACGAATCGGCATCACCAGCGGCGCGCGGGAAAAAACATATCGCTCCAGCCATTTGGACGGCGCGCGGGATCCAAAAACCGTCAGGCCGCCAAGCTTCGGATCCAGGATGAAGCCCAGGTCGTAATCGGCGTGAAGGGAGACGCAGTAGGGCACACCCGTGCGGCGGCTGATCCAGCCGGCCAAAAGTCCGCTCAAGAAGGGATCGGAGGCGCGGATCAGGGAAATATTTTCCTTCCGGACCAGATCCACCAGTTTCCCCGCGACATCCCACAGGTGGAAGGGGGCGAGCAGGCGCCGGAAGAAGCGGTGACGGCGCAGAAACGGAGGAAGAATGTCAGGCCCCAAATCGATGACCCGGTGGACGCCGTTCAAATCGTTCACCTGGCTCTGCCGGGCGAGAGGGTGGATGGTGAACACTTTTCCAAAAAACCCGTCCGCGTCCCGCTCCAGAATCAGCCGCAGAACACCCTTCTGGCGGGCCGTGTTGAAGTCCGTAGGCGTAATATAGAGAAGAGTCGGTTTCGCGGCCGATGGTGAATGTTGGTTCGGCATGCTTACCCGCATGAAAACATGAGCGGATATGCGGGTCAATAGACCTCCGGCCCGGGGCGGTCTTGATTCAAGGTGGCGCCTGTGTTCCAATCGGCTTCATGCCCCCTTCACAGCCCGACTTGGGCGCGGTCACGGCCCAATCGGCATTCCGGGCGACGGTCCTCTTGACGGCCATGACGTTTGTCAGCCACTGCATGGGTCTTGGGCGGGAAGCCGCCCTGGCGTCTTTTTACGGCGCCGGGTCGTTGACGGACGCCTATTTCGTGGCGCTCATCGTGCCCAGCGTCCTGACGTCCATATTCCTCGTCGGACTCCGCTCCATCATGATCTCGCTGTTGGGCGAATACATCTACCAGAAAGAAAAATCCGGAGAGCGACAAGTCGTGATCTGGAGCATGTTCCACCTTTTTTTGGCCTTCTCCGTTTTCCTCGCCGCGCTGGTGATCCTCTGCATGCCGTTTTGCATGAAGTTCATCGCCCCGGGATTTTCGCCCGAACAATTGAATATTGCCGTGAGACTGGTTGTCATCCTCGCGGGGATCGTTGTTTTCAACAGCCTGACCGTGTGGGCGCAGTCGGTCCTGCAGATTTCCCAGAAGTTCACGGCGCCGGCGGTCAGCGACCTGTTCTTCAACGCGACCATGATCACCTCCATTTTCGTCAGCACGGTCTACGGCGGGATATATGGCGTGGCTTGGGGCATGCTGGGCGCCACCGCCATGCAGTTTCTGGTTCAGATGCCGGCGGTCGTCTCCACCGCCCCGTCCTACCGCCTCGTATGCGATTTACGCCATCCGGCGGTTCGAAACCTGGCGCTCCAGACGGGCCCGGTCATGCTTCGAATGGCCGCCCACATGGTGGCCCATGTCGTCGAACGCGCGCTCGCGTCGAAACTGGTGGTCGGCAGCATCTCCGCGCTGAATTACGCGCTCATGGCTGTCCAGATTCCGCTCATGATTCTGGGGGCGCCAATGAGCACGGTGCTCACTTCGTCGATGACGGCGATTCGAGCCGGCGGGGAGATAGATCGATACCGGCGGGTGCTGGTCCGCAGCCTGCGGATGGCCTCCCTGGCATTCATGCCCGCGGCCGGGATGTTCATCGTCCTCCGCGCCGATATCATCCAGCTTTTGTTTCAGCGGGGCGTGTTCGACCAGGCCGCCGCGGACCTCACGGCGCAGGCCCTGCTGTACTATTCGATGGGTCTCCTTTTTCTCATCTGGAAGGACCTTGCGCTCCAAGCGGTCGTGGCTTTGAAGGATTTCGTGACGCCGGTGTGGACCACGATCCTGGCCATGACCGTCAACACGGCCCTGAATTTCATCCTCGTCCGGTACATGGCCCACGGCGGGATCGCCCTGGCGAAAAGTCTGGCGGAAGGTCTTTGGGCGTTTTGCCTGCTCTGGCAGCTGCGCCGGCGATTGGGACCGCTGGGCGGCATGGAGATTTTGCGTTCCGCGATAAAAATAGGATTCGCGGCGGCTGTGGCGGGCGTGATCTGCCACAGCCTGCGCCACGCGATGGATCCGGCCGTCAGCCTGCCGGCGATAATCGCGCGTCTGGCGCTTTTGGGTACCGCCTATCTCGCGATTTTCGCAGGCATCTGCCGGTGGATGCGCCTTCCGGAAACGGACGACCTCATGGATTTGATTCGAGGATATTTTGGCCGGAGGCAACGCTGAGCTCCCGGAAAATAGCTGCTTCCCGGGCTGTCCGGGCCGCCGCGTGGGGACTCGGCCTGACGGCGGCTGTCCTGGCCGTTCGGGCTTGGGTCACCGCGGATGCTTTGGAGAAACTTCTAGTTTGGGTCCAGTCGGTCGGAATGCTCGGCCCTGTATTTCTCTCGGGCATTTACATCCTCGCCTGCGTCCTCGCCCTGCCGGGATCGATTTTTACGCTCGCCGCCGGATTTCTGTTCGGCCTCGGAGTCGGCTACGCCTCCGTGGCGGTCGGTAGTGTCCTCGGCGCGGCGTCGGCTTTCTGGATCGGCCGGACGGTGGGACGCGACTGGGTGAGGCGCAAGGTCGAAGGCAACGCGCGATTTCTGGCGGTCGACCATGCGGTGGCGCGTGAGGGATTCAAAATCGTGCTTCTCACGCGCCTCTCGCCGGCATTTCCGTTCAACCTGCAGAACTTCGCCTACGGCATCACCGGGGTCTCGTTCTCGAATTACTTTTGGGCCACCCTGATCGGCATGGCCCCGGGAACGGTCATGCTGGTCTACGTGGGCTCGGCGATGAAAAGTCTCGCGGAAATTCTTTCCGGCAAGGTTGAGACCGGCACGGCGCAACAGGTGGTCTTCGGCGTCGGCCTCGCGGCAACCATCCTCGTGACGCTTCTCGTAACCCGGATCGCGAAGAATGCGCTGAACAAAACGGTTTAACGGCCCGTTGTTTCAAAAAGAGGCGTAGAGCAGGACATACATGACGGATCCGATGATGGCCGATCCCGGGATGGTGATCAGCCAGGTCGACACAATCGTTCCGACAATTTCCCATCGAACGGCGTTGAGCCGCTCCGCCGCGCCCGTTCCCATGACGGAGGATGTCACGATCTGGGTGGTCGAAACGGGGAACCCCAGCACGGCCGCCGCATAGATGATTCCCGTCGATGACGTCTGCGCGGAAAACCCGTGGACGGCACGGACTTTGAAAATCTTCATCCCCACGGTCTTGATGATGCTCCAGCCGCCGGTGGCTATTCCGAGCGCCATCGCCGCCGAACAGGCCAGAATCACCCATTTTTGAACATGAAAACCCTCCGTGCCGTCAGGCGCCGCCTGATATCCAAGCATGATCATCGACATCGTGATGATGCCCATTGTTTTTTGAGCGTCATTGGAGCCGTGCGAGAGCGCCAGCGTGATGGAAGAAAGAATCTGCAGCCGCTTGAACAGCCGGTTGGCGGCGGGCGGCGCGTACCGGAAGATCCGGCGAATCGCGTGCATGAAAAAAAATCCGCCGAACCCGCCGATCAGAGGGGCCGAGATCAACACCAGGAAAATCCGTCCGACTTTGTTCCAGTGGATCAGGGCGGCGCCGGCATGGAATGAAAACGTTCGCTCGCCCCAGTTGAATCCCCCGGCAAAAATAAACGCTCCCAGCATGGCGCCGATGAGGGCGTGCGAAGACGACGAGGGGATCCCGATCAGCCGGGCGATGAGATTCCAGCAGATGGCCCCACCCACGGATGCCATGACAATAAGGACGCCTGGCCGCCCGGAGAAACGCCCCGGATCGATGATGCCCCCGCCAATCGTTGCGGCGACTTCCGTTCCGAGGAAGTAGGCGCCGATGAATTCAAACAGGGCGGCGATGACAAAGGCGGCCACCGGAGAAAGAGCGCGGGACGAAATCATGGTGGCGACGATATTCGCCGAATCGTTGAATCCGTTCGTAAAATCGAACGTCAAAGCCAGACCGACAATCAAGACCGCCAGCCACAGGTTGGGCGTCATCTCGAATCCCATGACCATGGTAGAATGCAAAAACCATGCCTACTTGACGGATGATTCCAACTGCTTGAAACAGCAAGGATCCGAAAAAAACGCGGCGGATCATGTCATGCGGGAATGCAAATTTTGAGATACAAAAATTGCAGGCGGACTATATAATACCCAGAGATTTGATCTTGTATTGGAGAGTCCGGAGGCTCACGCCAAGCATGCTTGCGGCACGCGTCCTGTTGCCGGCAACCCGGTCCAGGGTATTCTGTATTTTCAGGCGTTCCAGTGCCCGGACGGCGGATTCCAGATCGGACTTATCATCGTCGGCCGCCGGATTCGGAACGATCCGGCCGGTACCGGCCGGCCGGTCAGGAGACCCTAATGCCTTCGCCAGGATCTTCTCATCGATGTCCGTCCCGCCGGCCGTGATCAGGGCTCGTTCCGCCACATTTTCCAATTCCCGGACATTGCCGGGCCATCCATAATCGGAGAGCAACTCCAACGCGGCATCGGCCACCCGCGGCCGAGTCACCTCCCGTTTTCGGCACAGGCGGGAGAGAAAGTAATCCAACAACAAAGGAATATCGGACTTCCGTTCCCGGAGGGGAGGCAATGAGACGTGGAGCACGTTGAGGCGATAATACAGATCCTCCCGGAACCGGCCGCCGCGAATGAGATCGATGAGATTCCGATGCGTGGATGCAATGACCCGGAAATCGACGACGACAGGAGTGTTGCCTCCCAGTCGGGTCAAGGTTTTGTTTTCAATCAACCGGAGGATCTTGGCCTGAAGTTCCAAAGGCATGTCTCCGACTTCGTCCAGGAGAAGGGTACCCCGGTGGGCGGCCTCTACTTTTCCGATATAGCGTTTCGTTGCGCCGGTAAATGCGCCGGGTTCGTGTCCAAACAGCTCGTTTTCAAGAAGGTTCGCGGGGATGGCGGCGCAATTCAAGGCGACAAAGGGGCCGTGACGGTTCGGCGAGCCTCGATGTATGGCATGCGCCACCAGTTCTTTGCCGGTGCCGCTTTCCCCGGTCAGCAAAACAGTGGAATCTCCGGCCGCAGCCTGAGCCGCAATCTCCATGGCTCCGGACCTCGCCGGACTTTGTCCGACCAGATGCTTGAATCCGTACCTCGCGCCCAGTTCATCCCGAAGGCGGCGGTTTTCCTCTCTTAATCGCCGGCCTTCAATCAACCGCGAAACGGTCAGACGCAGCTCATCGAAATCCAGAGGCTTGGTCAGGTAGTCATCCACGCCTTTTTGCATGGCCCCAACCGCATCTCGCACGGAACCATAAGCCGTCATCAGGACGACGGCCAAATCGGGATCTGATTTTTTGAGTTCGAGCGCCAGAGACAATCCGTCACCATCGGGAAGACGGATGTCCGACAGCAAAAGGTCAAAGGTCGATCCTCCGGACAGGACGGAGGCCTCCTGCCCGGTTGCGGCGATTTCCGTGCGATATCCGGCCACCCGTAGAATTTCCGCCACACCCTCGCGGGCATGGCGGTCGTCCTCCACGATCAGAATTCTGCTCGATCCGGACGCGGGGCGTCCGCCGGAGGGGGCGGTCATGCGGACAGGCTGACGGCCGGCAACCACACGCTGACCCGCGTTCCCTTCCCCGGCCCGCTCTCGGCTTCGATGGTCCCTTCATGCGCCTCGACAATCCGAAGCGCCACGGAAAGACCGAGGCCGGTGCCTTCGGGTTTGGTGGTGTAGTACGTGTCGAATATCTCCTCGATCTGGGCGGGCGTCATTCCAATGCCGCTGTCCGAAATCGAAAGCTGAACCCTGTCGCCCCTCCGGCATAGATCAATGGACAATATCCCGCAGACCTCCATGGATTGGATGGCATTCAAAATCAAATTCAGGAACGCCTGATGGACCCTCCCGCCATCCAGCGACATCGGCGGAAGGTTCTCCTCGAAATACGTCATCACCACAATCTCCTTCCGCTTGATCTCCTTCTCAAGAAGACTCAAGACGGCCTCCACAATGCTTTTCAAACAAACCGGCGAGCGCTCAAGACGGATGGGTCCTCCCTCGGCGATGAGCCCCGTCACGGTTCGGTCCAGCCGCCGGATTTCTTCAGAAAGTATTTCAATCCTCCGCACTGCGGGCGGCCCGGCCAAAGCACCGTCGGTTCGGAGGAGTTCGATTTGGGCCGCCATGGCATTCAAGGGGTTTCGGATTTCGTGCGCGACTTCGGCCAGCATTCGGTCGGCCAGCGATTTCTGCGCCGCCCGAATCCGCTCCCGCCGCATGCGTTCGACTTTTCGGGATGTCTCCCGCAATTTTTCGGCCATTCGGTTGAACTGACTCTCAAGCCGGCCGAATTCATCGTTGCGCGTTTCGGGAATCGGGCTGATGGGGCGGCCATATTCGACCGTCCGCATGGCTTTCTCCAAATCCTCAATCGGCTTTGAAAAAAGCCTGACCAGGGCGGCGGCGAGAAAAACAACCAGAACGAACCCAGACGCCAGCGCGATCCAGAAGGCCCGCGACGCGCTCGACAGGAACCGGTCCACCTCCGCCCGGTTTCTCGCCGTGATGATGGTTCCGAATACGGAGCCGTCATTCCGAAACAGGGGGGAGAGGGAAACATCATAAACATCCTCTGCGATGCGGCATGCTCCGCCAGACCCGGGAATATCCGGAAGGCGATCCAATCGCGGGGCTGTTGTTGTAATCAGGCGGGAGTCTTCAAAGAGAGCGATATCGATCCCGGTGATCCGGGCGTAATGCAGGAGGAAATTCGAGTCGACGGAATCACCGACCATGATCGTTCCAAGAACGCCGGACCCGGCGGATAAACGGCTTCGGATGGGAGCGACGGCGCGGACTCCGATGCCGGACATTCCCCGCTCGATGTCCGCCGCCGCCCTACCGTCCAGAGCCTTCGAAATGATTCTCTGATTCGATTTGTCTTCGCCCCAATCCGGGGGATTGTGTCCGCGGGCCAGAACATGGCCGAGAGTGTCGCCGACCTCAATGACGTTGACATCGCCGCCTTCAAATATCCGCGTCAAATAGGACACGATCTCCTCCCGGCGGCCGTTTTCCAGCAGCGCGCGCAGGCGATCATCCTCGCTCACGTGCACGGCCATTTTCAGAAGCCGTTCTTCGCGCTGGGCGATGTCTGCCAGCAGGCCATTGGCCGTTTCGGCCAGACGCAGCCGGACCTCATGCACGGCGCTTTCCCGCGCCCAATATCTTCCCAGGCCGCCGGCCAGGAGAATCGGGAGGGCAAGAACCAGAACGAATGACATAAGAAGTTTCATCCGATACGTGTTGAACATTTTCATTCGCGCACCGCGAGTATAATACCTCCTTGAAGCGCGGGCAACGGGGTACAGAACGGGGATCATTCCCAAACAATGGAACATTCCCGCCAATGACAAATGTAAAGAGATTTCTGGCATACTACACTCGCGACCATGCTCTGGAATGTAGAACGGATCGAAAGGATGCAGTCTTGGATCGAGAGAGGGTACCTCGGACTCTTTAAGCACCGCATTCTCGCGACGGTGTTGATGGGGCTTTTGTGTCTCGCCGGCCTGAGCGGCCTGCCGAAACTTCATATCAACAATACGGTTGACGTGTGGTTTTCGGACGAGACGCCCTCCTATACGCGCTATCAGGCTTTCACGGAAACATTCGGAAGCGACGAGTATCTGTTCGTCGCACTGGATCTCGGCGATGCGTTTACCGACACGAATTTCGCGCTCCTGGACCGTCTTCATAGCGCGTTCGAGGGCCTGCCGGGCGTGGTCGAGGTACTGGGACTGCCGGGAACGACGGACGTGTGGACGGAGGAAACCGAGGGCGAGGGTACCATCATCGTGGACGACCTCCGCGGGCGGTTTGGCGTGGAACCGGCGGCGTCGATCCGGAGACGGATTGTGGGGGACGAGCGGTTTGTGCGTCAGCTTGTATCTGCGGACGGATCGGTGGCCGCGTTTTTATTGAGATTTGAGACGCCGAAGGCGGGTGAGGCGCAGGTCGAAGCGGTGAGCCGGATCGTCAACGCGGAACACGTGCCGTTCTTTCTCGGCGGCTACATTTTTGCGCAATACGAAATGGACCGGATGACCCTGCGGGATTACTTTGTATTCGGATCAATCTGTCTCGTGGCTCTGACGGTCGTTTTCTGGATTTTGTTTCGAAGCGTCCATCTGACGGCGATTTTCCTGGCGGACTGCGTCCTCACGGTCGGCATTGTTCTTGGGACCATGGGCCATTTTGGCGTGCCGATCCATCTCATGACGGGAATCCTGCCGCCGCTTCTTATGGCCATGGCGATCGCGGATGATATTCATCTCGTCGAAAGATTCCTGCGGGCCGGGGAACGGGGCTTCCGGGGAAGCTTGGCCGAACGCGTAGCCCGGGCATCCTCGGAAGTGGCCCTGCCCAGTTTTCTCTCGGGGCTCACGACTTTCGCCGGGTTCTTCAGCCTCACCGGGGGCGCGGTCCCGGCGATCGGGCATTTCGGATTCTGGTCGGGCGTGGGCATCCTGTTTACCTACGCATTTTCGTTTTTTACGGTGCCGGTTTTATTGACCTTCCTGAGAGAAGGGGACGTTCGAGGGCGGGAACGGTCGTCCGGGTGGACCCTCACGGCGAAGGCGGGATATCCGGAGCGGATCAGCCGGATCTGCGGAACCTTTCGATACCCGCTGATCATCGCCTTCGGGTTGCTGTGCGGACTCGCCGCGGTCGGCGTCGGCCGGATCACGGTCGACACCCAGCTCACCAACTTCTTCAAGACTGACAGCCGGTTTATGCGGTCGATGGATTTTATCGAATCGCGCTTCGGCAACACGGGCCCGGTTGAGATCGTGCTGACGTCGCCGGAGACGGACGGGCTCAAATCCGTGGACGCGCTTCAGAAAACGGAAACGCTTGTCCGGCGGCTTCAGGAAATGCCGGAGATCAAAACGGTCCTGTCCCTCAATCCGGTCCTGAAAACTCTGACGAAAGCTCTCCACGGCGGCGCGGACTACCGCCTGCCGGACCGGCGGGACCTCCTCGAACAGGAACTCCTCCTTCTGTCCCTGTCATCCGGCGGAGATGAGACCCTGAACCGTTTCGTCAATCCCTCCTGGACGCGGATGCGGGTTCAAACCCGCCTGCCCCGGATGACCAACAATGAAGCGCTGGAACTTTTTGACCGGATGGAAAGCCTGACCCGCGAGATTTTCGGGCCGGATCAGGCGTTCCATCTGACGGGCGTCGTCGAAGCGTACGCGCGGCTGGACCGGTTCATCCTCGAAACCCAGCTCCGGAGTCTCGTCATCACCCTCGTCGTCATCGCCCTCGTCTTCTGGCTCCAGGTCGGCCGGCCGGTCTGGGCGCTCCTGGCGCTTCTCCCGAACGTCTTCCCGATCATCCTCATGTTCGCGACGATGGGACTGGCCGGCATCACCCTGAACGTCGCGACGGCGACGGTCGCGGCCATCACGCTGGGCCTGGCGGACGACGACACCGTGTATTTCTTCTACGCGTACGTCCGCCGGAGAATGAAGGGCCAGTCCGCGGAGGAGGCCATGCCGGGAACGCTGGACGAATGCGGCCAGGCCCTGTGGCTGGCGACGGTCCTGAACGTGATCGGATTTTCGATTTTCGTCTTTTCAAGTTTCCGGCCGACGGTTTACTTCGGCGTCCTGACAACCGAAGTCTGGATCCTGGCGATCCTCGCGGAGTTTTTTCTCCTCCCCGTCCTCCTGCTCCTCCTGGATAAAAAGGCGTTTTACCGGTAAGCCGACAAGTTCCACCCGCAGTTGGGCTGGACACAGCGGTTTCGGCGCTGGTGGTCCCGGCAGGTCAGGTCCTTCTTGCGGTCAATCCCCGCGTGGATGAAGGCGGCGTAGCTTTCGGCCCAGAAATACGCGCGGCGCTGGGGGTTGTAGCTCCCGAACGGGGTCCGGCGGTACTTGCGGAAAAACAGCTCGCCGATTTGTTTCGGGTGCATCCCCATCTTGTCCAGGACGCGGACGGCGGCCTGGGCTTGGGTCGGTTCCAGGAGCTGGTAGGGATTCAAGGCATGGCGGATGCAGGGCGGAAGTTTTTTGTAGGCCACGAATGGAGAGACGGGTTCGCCTTCGTCGAAATGGTAGAAAAACGCGCCGATCTGCGAGCGCCGGTAGGCGTCGATCACTCGCAGCCAGCCGTCCGTTCCGTCCCGAAGCGTCGTGTCGGCTCTTTCGGCCAAATCGGCGGCCATGCGGAAATGCCGGCGGGTCCGGAGGCAGGTCTTGAGATCGAGTTTCAGTCGTCCGGAAATCATGCGCGGGATGATGATCTCCACGGGAATCCGGCTCGCGTTTTTTTTGCCAACCTTGTCGACCAGGACTTTATGTTTTTGATAGGAAGAAAACGGCACCCGGATGTCCCGCATGTAGACGGGGTCGGCGTATGACGTGAGATCGATGGATACCGCCTCGCGGCCGCCGGGAGGATTGATGTCGGAGAAGTAGACCGGCAGGATTCTGGATCCGGCGCGGCGCCGCGCGCCGATTTCCCGCAGAATTTCGCCCGTGAGAAACAGATGCAGACGGCCCATGCCCGAGTATCCGAGGCCGGCCTCCTCGGAAACGGATTTGCGGCGGTAGGCCGCCTCGACGGTGGGTTCCAGCCGGCCGAGTTTCTCGAGCTGACGGTGGCGCGGGCCGAACGGGAAGCGGCTCCAGAAATGATAGCCCTGGCCCGTGATGTCGGCGACGATGGGGACATTGTACCGCCGGTAGATTTTCCGGATCGCGGCGTAAATCGGCTCCAGAAGCCGGAAGACCCGGCCCGGATTGAGATGGGCTTCGCCCGGATAGCAGGGGTTGTAGTATTCGACGTCAAGAAGCCCCAGGGTGGCGTCGTTCTGGGCCACGCACTCGAGGATGTCGAGCCCCCGGTCGAGCATGTGGTCCAGGTCGCCGATGTCCGCCGTGTAATATCCTTTCTGATTTCCCTTCCAGAGTTCCGACTCGCCGTAGCCGACGATGTAGCGGGACTTTTCGACAAAGGAATGAATCCGCCGCCGCACGGCGGGATGGCGGTAGTACTCGACTTGGTTGATCAGTAGCGGGGTACGGACGCGTCGACTTCAGTGCTCCAGGCGTCGATGCCGCCTTTCATGCTTTTGACGTTCTTGTAGCCCTGCTCTTTTAGAAAATTCGCGGCCTTCATCGACCGCATCCCGTGATGGCAGAACGTCACGATTTCGGCGTCGGGCCGGAGCTGGTTGAACCGGTCCGGGATGCTTCCCAGCGGAATGTGGGTCGCGCCGTTGATCCGGCAGATCGACAGCTCGCCGTCCTCGCGGACGTCCACCAGCACAAGCCCCGGCCGTTCTTTGCGGAGCTTCGCCACTTCCCCGGCGGAAATCTCGGACGCGCCGTTCGCCGCGGGCTCGGCCTCGCCGCGGCCGATGCCGCAGAATTGCTCGTAGTCGATCAGGCCCGTGATCGTGCGGTTCGTTCCGCACAGGGGGCACTCCGGGTTCTGGCGGATCTTGACCTCGCGGAATTTCATGTCCATCGCGTTGAAGAGCATCAGCCGTCCGACGAGCAGGGTGCCTTTGCCGAGAATGATTTTGATGGCTTCGGTCGCCTGGACCAGCCCGATGATTCCCGGGAGAATCCCGAGGACGCCGCCCTCCGCGCAACTCGGCACAGCCCCGGGCGGCGGCGGCTCCGGATAGAGACAGCGGTAGCAGGGGCCCCGGCCCGGATAGAAAACCGTTGCCTGGCCCTCGAATCGGAAAATGGATCCGTAAATGTTGGGTTTGCCCGACAGAACGCACGCGTCGTTCATGAGGTAGCGCGTCGGAAAATTGTCGGTGCCGTCGATGACGACGTCGTGGTCGCCGATGAGGGACATGGCGTTTTCCGATGAGACCCGCGTGTTGTGCGTCACAACGTCGCAGTACGGGTTGATCTCCTGGATCTTCGCTTTCGCGGAATCGACTTTGAGCTTGCCAACGTCCGACGTGAAGTGAATGACCTGGCGCTGGAGGTTCGATTCGTCGACGCGGTCGAAATCGACGAGCGTGAGCCGCCCCACGCCGGCGGCGGCCAGATACATGGCCAGCGGAGACCCCAGCCCTCCCGTCCCGATGAGAAGGATTTTGGACTGGATGAGCTTTTCCTGCCCCTCCGTCCCCACTTCCGGCATGATGAGGTGCCGGCTGAATCTGGCAATTTGGGCCTGCGTTAACGCCATGCGCACAGTGTGCATCCGGCAGACGGATTTTTCAAGAACCGAACCGCCGCCCGGATTCGCGCCTTACCCTGTTCCACTCGACACATTTGTTGCAGGATCCGCAGGGTTTGCCGGATCGGTTGGCCGGCCGAAGGCATGAGAAGGTGAGGTGGAGCGGAAGACAGTTCCGGTAGCGCCGAAGAAGGCCGGATTTTGTCAGTCGGTGGAACGGCGCGCGGACCCGAATACGGCGACCCAACGCGCGTGTGGCCATATCCGCGAAGGATGAGAAAAACGTCAGTTGGGCGTCTCGAAAGGGATTCGCGGCCAGTGTGCCGAGACAGATGGTCTCGATGCCCCGTCCGGCACAGTACACAGCCGCTTTGGACAGCAGCAGCAGATTTCGGCCCGGAAGGTGGACTGCGGAGTCGGAACTTCGTCGCCCCGGCACGCCGCGGCCCGTCACGCTCCAGTGTCTTCCATAAATATCTTCCACTGGCATTTTCAGAAATACTGGCTTGCGGACGTTCGGATGAGTCCAGGCCCGAAGAAACCCGCGGAGCGCCCGCCGCTCGGCCGTTTCCCACTTGAGACCACAGCTGATATAAATCGGCCAGACCGTCCGAAAGTGCTCGGCGGCCCAGGCCATAAGACAGGCGCTGTCCGCGCCGCCGCTGACCAGCACCGCCGCCCTTCCCGCCCCGCCTCGCTTTGGCATGTGCGCAAGTCTCCTTTATTGACCCCAGCGTTTTTAATTTCATCCTCCCCCCTTGTGGGGGAGGTTGGGAGGGGGGAAAACTTCTCTCGGAAACCCCCCATCCAGCTTCCCCCTCAAGGGGGGAAGGGGTGAAATTGAATACACCGCCATCAATAGTCCGGCAAATCGCCACCCTCACCTCCGCCTTTGGCGGATCCTCTCCCACCATGGGCGGGAGAGGGAACAACCACCCTCCTTTTACCAACCCCAACCGCATATTCTCAAGCGCGTCCCGTCGCTTGCGCCCTGTAAAACGTTGTTGTTACGGTGTGCCCTGTGGAGATTGCCGAGCGGCTGAGCGCCATCAAAGACGATCTCGAGGATTTGTACCGGAAGGGTTTTGATCCCGCCGGTTCGAAGGCTTTCGCGGATTCTCTGCCCGACCGTGTTGGCTCTTTCGCCCGGCACCCCCTCTTTGAAAATTCGGGAGGCCACGTGGGCCGGTTCGTGGAGGCCGCCAGGGTCTTCGCCCGGTCCGATCCGCCGGTCCGGTCCCACGCCTTCTGGCAAGTCCTGAACGCCTTTGCGGATCTGTGCCGGCCAGTTCTCCAGTGCGATATCCAGTATCTTTCGGGCGTGGGCCCGGCCCGAGCGGAGCAGTTCAGAAAAAAAAATATTCAGACAGTCCTCGATCTCCTTCTGACGCCGCCGCGGGACTACCATGACCGGCGGGCTCTCCGCCTGCCCTCCGAGGCTTTTGTCGGCCAGCCGCTGAACTTTTATGCTCGAGTCATCGCCCTCAAGACGTTCGCGTCCCGGTTTCGCCGGCGCGCGCCGGGAAGCAGCCGGCTTGAACTGCTGGTGGACTGCGAGCCGCCCCCTTCGCAGATTGAAGGAAATCCCGTCCTGGGATTTCCTGAGTCTGGAGCTTCGGGGACTGGACATCCCTGTCCGCCGGACGCGGTGCCTGAATCCAAATCCGAGGTTCTTCAGGAGGACCTCTGGGGGCATTCATCCGCGAAACCGCCCGGACCGGCTGTGCTGACGGGCGTTCGGCTGAGGATCGTTTTTTTTGGCCAGTCGTATCTGGGCAAAATGTTCAAGGAGGGCGACCGTGTTTTTTTCAGCGGGAAACTTGAAACCTATCGAAACGCGCTCCAGCTGGCCAATCCGGAATTCGAAATCGACCGGGATACGCCGGAGGACGCCGGGATCGCCGATCCGCCGCCCCTTACTGGCGTAGTTCCGGTTTACTCTCTGACGGAGGGGTTGGGCCAAAGAAGCTACCGCAAACTCGTGTCCCGCGCGGTTCAGGAGTACGCGCCGCTTTGCGTCGAGACGATTCCCCGTGCCGCCCGGGAATCCATGGGCCTTGCGCCGGTCACCGACAGCGTCCGCCACCTGCACTTTCCGGACAACCCCGAGTCGGCGGGGACCGCGCGGCGGCGGTTCAAGTTCGAAGAACTGTTTATCTATCAGCTGGTCGTCCTGACTCTCCGTGAGGAAGTCCGGAAAATGCGGAAGGACCGCGCCTACACGAAGCGCGACCTGGAGGAGCGGTTCTTGAAATCCTTTCGCGGCGCGTTGACGACCGCTCAGTCCAGATCCTGGCGGGAAATCCGCGAGGATCTCGACCGCCCCGGCGTCATGAACCGGCTTCTCTTCGGGGACGTCGGTTCCGGAAAAACCCTGGTCGCGGAACTTGCGTCCCTCCACGTAGCGGCGTCCGGCTATCAGGCCGCGATCCTGGCGCCCACGGAAATCCTGGCGGAACAGCACTACAGCACCCTCCTTCGGGACCTCGGCCCGGTTGGGGTGAAGATCGGATTTTTAAAAGGAGGAATGGCGGCGGCTAAAAAGCGGGAACTGAAATCAGCTCTCGCCTCGGGTGAGATCCAGATCGCCGTCGGCACCCACGCGCTCCTGCAGGAGGATGTGACCTTCAGGATGCCCGCGCTCTTTGTGATCGACGAACAGCATCGGTTTGGCGTCGCGCAGAGAGCGGCGCTCAGGGAAAAGGGCCCGGACGTCGACCTTCTCATCATGAGCGCCACGCCGATCCCGCGAACTTTGCAGATGACTCTCTTCGGGGACCTCGACATGTCGTTTCTCGACGAACGCCCGCCCGGCGCGCCGGCGCCGCCCCGGACGCGGCTTCTGGCCGACACGCCGTCCCACCGCGCGATCGCGAAAAAACTCATCCTGGGCGCCCTCGCGGAAAACCAGCAGGTCTATATCATCTATCCGCTCATCGAGGAGTCCGAGACTCTGGACCTCCGGGCGGCGACGGTGCAGAAGGACCGGATCGAAAAAGTGTTTCCAAAGGCGCGCGTCGGGCTTTTGCACGGCCGGATGGGAACGGAGGATAAGGAAAATGTCTTCGAGAAATTCCGGGGTGGACAACTCGACATCCTGGTTTCCACGACGGTGATTGAAGTCGGTCTGGACGTGCCGCGGGCGAACCTCATCGTCATCGAACACGCCGAACGGTTCGGCCTCTCCCAGCTCCACCAACTTCGCGGCCGGGTCGGGCGGCACGGCCGGCAGGGACTCTGTATCGCCATCCACCAGCCGCATCCGTCCCCGGAGACGCTGGACCGCCTGCGGGTTTTTTCCGAAGTTCATGACGGCACGAAACTCGCGGAAGAGGACCTGCGGATCCGCGGCGGCGGGGAACTTTTCGGGACCCGCCAGTGGGGCATGCCCGATTTCCGGTTCGCGGATGTTTTCCGGGACGCGGATGTCCTGCACGAGGCGCGCCGCGCGGCAGAGGAACTCCTCCGGGACGACCCGCATGTTCTGAAAGACGAACACGCCCCGCTGCGCCAGGCACTCCTCGACCGCTATCAGGGCCGGCTCCCGCTCGGGAAGGTCAGCTGATGAAAGTTCTGGGCGGCGAATTTCAGGGAAGATCGCTCAAGGCGCCGGGCGGGTCCAGGGAACTTCGCGCGGCCGAAGGCGCCCGGCCCATGACGGAAATGGTCAAACAGGCGCTCTTCAACGTGCTCGGCGATGTCACGGGCCTGCGGGTCCTCGATCTGTTCGCGGGCTCTGGACAGCTCGGCATCGAGGCGCTCTCCCGCGGCGCGGCGTTCGCGGCGTTTGTTGAAGTCGAGAAGCGTCATGCGGGTTGTGTCCGCGAGAACCTGAAGGCCGTCGGTGCGGGTTCGGAAATCGCGCGGGTGCTCGTCATGGACGTCTTGCGGTACCTGCCGGGCACCAAATCTGAATTTGATCTGATTTTCGCGGACCCGCCGTACGAGAAGAATCTCGTGAACGTGGCTTTCACGGCCGTCGAATCCGCCCTGAAACCCGGCGGCCGGCTGGTTTTGCGGCACAGCAAACACGAACCGCTGGTCACGCGGCCGGATTGCGTGGTGGAAAACGAATTCTCGAGAAAATATGGAGATGATGTGCTGACCATCTGGAGGAAGTAAACATGAATATTGAGTTTCCTCGTAACTATTCAGGTCGTCATTCCCGCGAAAGCGGGAATCCAGTCTGCCCGGCGATAATCTGGATTCCCGCTTTCGCGGGAATGACGGAGAGGGCTGAATAGTAGCAATAATTCAATAATTCAAAGTGTGATACCGACTCGGGAGGACTCTGGCGCGTGCGGACTAAATGTACTTGTCGTGCTCGCGTTCGCCGTTCTGCGGTTTGAATACGTATTTTGTCAAGTTCACGAAATTTTTCAGGGTCTGGACCGGAGTTTTCATGAAGGTGCGGACCCGGGGGAGGATATAGTCCTGCCGGTAATAAAACTCGCGGTAAAATTCGCGCTCCCACCGCCGGTATTCCTCCTGCCTGGAATCATCGATGTTGTCGACCTTGTAGGGCATCAGCGAAAACCGGATGGTGTCGCGGTGGAGGTCGAAAAGATCGCTGGCGGGATAGGCGGTCAGGATGTCGACCATCACGTAGTCGGCGTTGATGCGCTTGGCGAGGTCGATGCTCGCCTGGACGTCCTCCCGGGTCTCGTTCGGGGCGCCAACGATAAAAAAGGCGCTGATTTCCATGCCGGCCTTTTTCACCATATCCATCTTTTCGGGGATGACGTTCACGTCGAGGTCCTTTTTGTAATAGTCGAGGACCTTCTGCGACCCGCTCTCGACGCCGATGTAGAGCCGGACGCATCCGGCGGCTTTCATTTTTTGAAGGACCTTCTCGGTCAACGTGTCCACGCGGGACAGGCACGTCCACGTGACCTTGAGGTTCCGCGCGACGATGTCGTCGCAGATGTCCTCGACGCGCTTACGGTGAAGATTGAACACGTCGTCCATGAATCGGATGTAGCGGATGCCGTGTTCCTTGACGGCCTCCTCGACTTCGTCCACCACGTTCTTCGGACTCCGAAACGCGGTCTCGTGGCCAAACATCGGGACGCAGAAGTTGCACTGGAAGGGGCATCCGCGGGAGGCGAGCATGGTTGTGAAAGGTTTGCCCATGCCGGGCTCACTGTACCAGCGGTTGTTCACGAGACTGCGGTCGGGAAACGGCAGGTCGTCCAGTTTTTTGTTCCGGCTCCGGTCCGGGTTCACAACGAAACTCCCGTTCTTTCGCACCGCCGCGCCCGACAGCTCCGTGATGCCGTCGCCGCCGCGCACACGGTCGATCAATTCCGCCATACTAAGCTCGGGCTCGCCTCGAAAGGCGATGTCAACTTTGCTGCTTTCCATGACTTCTTTGGGATAGGTCGTTGGAAGATATCCGAAAACGCCGACGGCCGCCTTTGGATGATCGGCCTTCAGCGTATCCAGAACGCCGAGGTCATGGGCCATACACTCAAGTCCCGTGATGCCGACAATGATGTCCGGCGCGATCTCGCGCAGACGCCTGCGGACAGCATCCAGACTTATATCCTCGGCAATGGCGTCGATGAGAGTCGTATCGACGCCCTTTTGTCGGCGGGAAACACCCCCGAGGTACATCAGCTCAAGGGGCGGCAGAAGAAACGTCTCGGCGTTATAGGAACACTTATAGCGCCGGACGATCTGTCGGGTATAGGGCGGATTCAAAAGCACGACTTTCATGCGGACACTCCTCAAGACCCTCGCGTCGTTTGGCCCCCGCGCCAATATCAGCGGCGCAAGCTTCCGAGCAGACTACAAGATAGACAAAAATCCTGTCAACCCTCCCCCCCTCTTTAGGCTTGAGGGTCCCAACCCGCTGTATATAAATACTTATGTATATAAGTACGCATATGGTACGGCCCAGTGACCAAAATGTCAAATATTCGGGTCTGGGGAACCCCGGCAAACAGTGACTGGCTGCTCACAACTTGTCCAAGGCTTCGATGTCGGCCGCGTCCTTGCGGCGTCCGATCGTTTTTTTATTTTTGATGTAATCTTTGCGCCCTAAGTTGAATAACGCGAACAGTTCGGTGTAGTCGGAATGGATGTCCATAGGTTTGACGGCGAAGTTCATCAACCGCGGCGATTCTTTCCGCGGGCGGCCTTGACAGCCAGAATCGGAGGTCGCGGCGCGCCGCCCCGGGATCTTTCAAGATACGTCGGTGAATGACCTTTTTAATCATGGAAGAATCATACCATAGGCACGGGGTTTAAGGAAATGGACGGTTCACCGTCCGCGGTTCACCGTCCGCAACGGCAAATGGCGTCCAATTCGATCCGCGCACCCCGGGGCAGAGCCGAAGCGCCCACGACGCTGCGGGCCGGACGGTGATCTCCAAAAAACCCGGCGTAGACCTCGTTGAATTTCTGAAAATCCCCCATATCCGTGAGGAATACCGTTGTCTTGACCACGTCGGTGAGCCGTCCCCCCGCCGCCTCGATGATCCCTCGCATGTTTTCGAGAACCCGCCGCGCCTGCTCCTCGATCCCCGCCCCCGTCAGTTGCCCGGTACTCGGATCAAGCGCAATCTGCCCGGAGAGAAACAGATACCCGCCATCCCGCACGGCCTGGCTGTAAGGCCCGATCGCCTTCGGCGCTTTTCCGGTCGAAATCATCTCCATGCCCGCAACCTACCTGTGCCCTCCCCGCCCGTCAAGGAAAGTATCGGAGTATCGGAGTGTCGGTGTATCGGAGTATCGGAGAATCCGACTACCGGGCCATCTGTATTTCACCGACACCCCGATACTCCGATACTCCCAGACACACAGACACAGCCGGCGTTGACACATCACCGCGCTGTCTGATAGCTGAAATCCATGGGCGTTCTCTATCCGGGGAGTTTCGATCCGATCACGAATGGGCACGTTGACGTTATTCGCCGGCTGGCGCGGGCGTTTCCGAAAGTTCATGTGGCGGTGCTGTCCAATCCGGACAAATCCTCGTGGTTTTCGGTGAAGGAAAGAATGGAAATGATCCGGAAGTCTCTGCGCGGACTGAAGAACGTCCGGGTCACGGCGTATGAGGGACTTCTCGTCGATTACGCCAAACGAATCGGCGTGCGGCTCGTCGCGCGCGGCCTCCGGGCCGTGTCCGATTTCGACTCGGAATTCAAAATGGCGCTGGCCAACAAGGACATGGCGCCAGCCATCGACACGCTCTTCATGCTCACCGACAAAAAATACGCGTTTCTCTCGTCCAGCCTCGTCAAGGAAATCGCCCTCTATGGCGGGCCGCTCAAAAGTTTCGTGCCGCCCCCGGCCGAGCGGGCCCTCCGCTCGAAGGTGAAGGAACGCGCGGCCGGAAAATCCGCCGGCTGACGAATGTTCCTCGACCAAATCCGGGACCGCGCCCGGTCCCTTAAAAAAACCGTTGTTCTTCCGGAAGGAACCGACGCGCGCGTGGTCCAGGCCGCCGCGATGGCCCGGGATTTCGGGACCGCCGGCCGGATCATCCTCATCGGGGCGCCGGACGCCGTCCGCGCCGCCGCGCGCGACGCCGGCGTGAAAATGAACGGGCTTGAAGTCGTCGATCCGCAGAAAGATCCCCGCCGCGACGGGCTGTCGGCGGTCCTCTTTTCCCGGCGGCGGCAGAAGGGCATGACGGAGGAAAACGCCCGGCAGTCGGCCGCAGATCCGTTTTTTTTCGGGGCTCTCCTTCTGGCCGCGGGCGCGGCCGACGGGATGGTGGGCGGATGCACGGTCCCGACCGCGCAGGTGATCCGGTCGGGCCTCTGGTGCCTCGGCTGTTCGTCCGGCATTCAGACGGTCTCATCGTTTTTCGTCATGATCCATCCGGATCCGGCCTTCGGCCACCAGGGGATTCTCCTCTTCGCTGATTGCGCGGTGGTCGTCGAGCCGACTCCCGAGCAGCTCGCCGATATCGCCGTGGCCACCGTGCGGTCCGCCGCGGCGCTGTTGCCCGACGTTCCGCCGAAAGTCGCTTTTCTGTCATTTTCGACGAAGGGATCCGCCGAACACGACCGGGCCGCGAAAGTCCGCCTGGCGGTTGATCAGTTCAGGGCGGTTTGCCCAGGCGTTCCCGCCGACGGGGAACTCCAGCTGGATGCCGCGCTGGTCGCGAAGGTCGGCGCCGCCAAGGCGCCCGGCAGTCCGGTTGCAGGGCAGGCGACGATCCTCATTTTTCCGGATCTCGACAGCGGCAATATCGGATACAAACTCACCCAGCGTCTCGGCGGCGCCCAGGCCTATGGGCCCATCCTTCAGGGGCTCGCCAAACCGGTGAACGACCTGTCCCGGGGCGCAACGGCTGCGGACATCGAAGCGGTCATCGCTCTGACCGCCTGTCAGGCCGCCTGAGGTGAGACTGCTTTACCTGACCGACATTACGCCGGATATGCCGGCGGTCGATTATCTTCCGGACGAACTCTATCACGGACTGGTTTCGGTCCTGGGCCGGGAGAATGTCATCGACTATCCGCCCAAGCCGACCTACCACCTTCCCGCGCGGACGGGCAAAATCTGCAACTACGCATTCCCGAATCTTCATGCGGAGTTTGATCCTTTCGCAAATCCCGAAAGTTTCGACGTCATCGTCGTCTCAACGCCCCGGCCCACCGCGCTCAAGAATTGGATCGCGCTTCGGAATCTCGGCAAACCGATCGTGGCGGTGGACGGCCAGGATGATGCGGGCATCACGGCGGCGCTGCTGCATGATGCCCTGCTCTATTTCAAACGCGAGGTCGCCAATCCCATGCCGGAAATCATCCAGCGAAAATACGCGCCGGCCGGGCGGATGGACGTCATCGAGGAATACTTTCTGGACATGGATCCGGACTATTTCAAGAATCGAAGCGTCCGGCGGGATATCGAGGAAAAAATGCGGCCGATCTCTTTTTCGGTCGAACCGGAACTTCTGGACGTCCGGGAGGAAAAAACATCGGACCTGTTCTTCGCGGGCGGCCGGACCCACCGGCACCGCCGCGCGGCGTTGGATCATCTCCTTCGCATGAACCGCGCGGGTTTCGACGTCGTCGACGGACACGTGGGCAACCGCGAGACATACTTGAAACGGCTGGCTTCGGCGCGGATCGGCCTTTCGATCCGGGGATCGGGATTCGACTGCGTCCGCTACTGGGAAATTCCGGCGGTCGGGACGCTCCTTTTGTCGGAACGGCCCGGCATCGCCATTCACTGCGATTTCACGGCGCCGGCCCAGGCCATTTACTTCGACCGGCTCGACCAGATCGAGCCTCTGGTGACCGGCCTTCTTGAGCAGCCGGAACGGCTCGAGCAGATCACCCGCGCGGGCCGGGAGCACGTCCGGGCGTATCACACCACGCCGCGCCGCGCGGAATATTTCCTGAACGAAATCGACGCGGCGCTTAAAGTCCATAAGGAGGCACGCTGATGGAGGATCTAAAGTTTCTGCGGGGCAAAACGGCCGTTGTGACGGGCGGCACCCGGGGCATCGGCTGGGCCATAGCGCGGTTTCTCTCGGAAAGCGGGGCCGCTGTCGGCATCTGCGGCCGCGATCCCCAAAAAATAGACGAACGGGTCCGCGACTTGGAGGCGCTGACGCCCGGCGCATGGGGAACGGTGTGCGACGTGCGGAAGGAATCGGACCAGACGGCCTTTTTTGGAATGGCAAAGGAGAAATTCCGGCATCTGGATATCTGCGTCCCCTGCGCCGGCGAGGCGACGCTTGCAAGCGTGACTGAAACTTCCCTGACGGACTGGGCGCGGGACATCGAAACAAATCTCACCGGGCGGTTCCTGACGATCCGGGAGGCGCTCCGGTGGATGAAGGAAACCGGATCGGGCGGTTTTATCCTGCCGGTCCTGTCGCAGGCCTCCAAGGTCGCTTTTGAAACCCGCGCGGCCTACTGCGCCTCCAAGTGGGGTGCGCTGGGGCTGGTCGAGTGCGCGAGACTCGAGGCGAAAAAGTACAACGTCCGGATGACGGCGCTCCTGCCGGCCTCCGTCGCCACCGATTTCCAGAAAGACAATCCGCGCGGCACCGACTGGATGCTCGACCCGCGGGACGTGGCGGAAGCGGTGCGCTACGCGCTCACCGCCTCGGACAAAGTCGAACTTCACGAACTGTGGCTGAGGTGCTGGAACAAAGGGAGTAAGAGCGTGTAACAAAATGAAAAAATCTGTTATGGTTCTGGTTCGAAGGGGTGGAGATAGGGAGGGAGACAGATATGGGGAAACCGATATTGGACGATCGTCTATGGGAGAAGATCGC
>JACQOF010000139.1 GCA_016202645.1 bacterium | reverse complement strand
GGCCAGGGTCATCTGGATTTGCCGTCCATGATCAGCCCGAAGGACCGCCGGGACGCCAGTTTGGCGGCCTCCCCGGCCTGCCGGCTTTTCGGATATTTTCTGGAGAGTTCCTCCGCGGACGCGCGGAACTTGTCGGCGTCGCCGGAATCGGCGTAAAGCGCGCAGATGACCAGAAGCGCGTCGGCGGCCAGGTCTGTCGTGGTGTCGGATTCGTATTCGGCCAGGATCTTGTAGCCGGCGATGAGGCCCTCCGCCGTTTTTCCGATCGAGCCGTAGAGCGCGGCGGCTTCGAGCGCGGCGGCGGCCGATGCCGTGCCTTCTTCTTCCGCGATCTTCTCGTAGGCGCGGATGGCGGCGTGCGTGTCTGCGGAAAATTTCAGGGAGTCCGCGGTCATTTGCCGGATCCGGCGGTCCGGATGGTCCACCTTCGCCAGGCTCGCCGCGGCGGCGGAATAATCCTTGTCAATCCACGCCGCCAGACCCGCCGGGAGATCCAACCCGCCAGGCACAACCGGGAGCCGGCTGTCGGCGGCGACCTCCCGCAAACCGGCGGCATCCTCCAATTCAAAAAGAATATCGACCAACTGACGGCCCGTTTCACGCGACGCCACTTCGTCCAAATTCCCGCGGCGCTGCCATGCGGTACGGAGGAACGGCCGGGCCTTGGCGGGCCGATGATCCGTGAGTTCCTCCTGCGCCACGCGGAAAGCGGACCAGGCGGCGTGAAAGGTGTCCGGGGAAGTTTCGTCCGCGGCGCGCCTGAATTGATCGATCGCCGCGCGCGTGTCCCCCATCGCGATGTGAGCCATCGCCCGCGCGTAGAGCGCCGCGGGCGCGATCTCGCCGAGCTTGCTCTGCATAAGCCGGACGATCTGGATGACATCGGCGTGACGGTCTTCCTTGACCGCCGCCGCCAGCAACGCCTCCGCCGCGGCGGACGTCCACGATTCCCGACGGCCCTTCTTGACCAAATCTTCGAGGATGGGCCGGCCGGCCTCGCCTCGCGACACGGCCATCCGCACCTGGATCATCCGGATTTCATCCTGGCGCGCGGAGTCTACGCCAAGAGAGAGCAGCGTTTCGGCGGCGGCAAGCGCTTCTTCCGTTTTCTGAAGCGCCAGCGCGGCCCAAAGTTCGTATTCCGCCGTCAGTTTGCGGTCGGGCTTGGCGGTCAGGTCGGACGCGAACGTCGCGCAGAGGGAAGAGACGTCCCCGGGACGGCCCGCCGATTTGGCGGACGCCAGGGCGAAGCGGACGGCATCCTGGAAAAACGGAGTCTGACGCGCGGCGGGATGAGACAGGACCGACGAGAGCATTTGCCAGGCGCCGGTGTCTTCACCGGTCTCCGCCAAAAATCTGCCGTACCGGTATCGCGCGGCCAGACGGATGTCGCTGTCCGCGGCATCCAGAAGTTTCCCGTAGAGATCCGCGGCCGACGTGTCACCCCGCTGTCGAAGGGCCTCGGCGCGGTAGAATCCGATGGAGGCCCGGAGGCCGTCGTCCATGACGGCGGTATCGAATCCATCCAGTAGGGCAATGGCCTCGCCGAGCCGGCCCGTCCGAAGCGCCGACTCCGCGGCCCACAGGGACACTTCGACGTCCGGACCCAGATCGGCTCTGTGAATCTTCGCCGCCTCTATGACATTTTTGTCGTCGCCGCGTTTGCGGTAGACCTGAAGACGCATCCGCCGGGTTTCGTCGAGGACCGCGCCTTGAATCCCGCGCTTTTCCAGGAAGGTCAGTTTGTCCTCGGCGCGCCGGGGGTCTCCGATAGAGATGTACAGCCGCGCGGCCTCAAGCGCGACGTCGACGGCGAGCGGGTCGTCCGGCCGGGCGCGCAGGAACCGGTTGAATTCCTCCAGAGCTTCGGCCAACATCCCTAGACGGGCTTTGCAGACACCGACGGCGTAAAGAGCGTCGAGACCGCGCCGGGTGTGCAGAAACTCCCCGGCGACGCGCGAATATCCTTCGAGAGCCAGATCATATTTGCGGAGATTGTAATGGCAGTCGGCGAGCCTCAGGGCGGCGTCGAGGTCGAGGTCGGCGTCGCCGGTCTGGCGGACGGCGCTGAAGAGTTCCGCGGCTTCCGTCGTCCGGTCGGCGTCAAAAAAAGTCATGCCCATCAGAAAGCGCGAGCGCGCGGCGGTGGTTCGGCCCGCGATCCTTCCGGCCGAACGACGGAACTCCGATTCAAAGTCCGCGTAACGCTCGCCGCGGTAGAGGAGGGAAAAGAGCGCGTAAAGCGCGTTGTCCACAACGTCGGCAGGCGCGGCCTTTTCGGAAGCGGCGCGCCGAAACAGAACCTCGGCGGCGGTGTCCCTTTTCATCGCGGCGTGAACGTACCCCAGCTTGTACAGGCAGGCGGCGTCAGACTCGTAGGATTTCTGGGACAGGAGGGATTCGAGAATGGCCGACGCGTCGTCAAATCGGCCCTGCTCGATGCGGACGGACGCCAGGTTGTATCGGACGTCCGAGAGTTCGCGATCCGAAAGAATCTCGGTTTCGGATTTCCCCTCCAGAAGTTCCAGGAATTTCTGTTCCGCAAGATCCGGACGGCCGGAATCGAGAGCCAGAAGGCCCAGATTCGAGCGGGCTTCCCGGACATATTTTCCGAACGGAAAGCGCCGCAAATAGTCTTCGTAGGCCAAGACAGCCGACGGCCGGTCCGCGCCGCTCTGCGCCAGCCGGGCCGCCCAGAAAAACGATTCATCCGCCAGCGCCGCCGATGGCTGGTCCTTGAGAACCCGCGCCAGCGCCGCTTGATTTTCCACGGCGGCGGGCAGATCGCCCAATCTGTAGTTGGCCATCATCAGGTAATGGAAAGGCCGGGGGCCGGCGGGATGGCGCGTGAGCATCTCATTCGCAATGACTTTAAGACTCTCGAAAAGCCCGGCCCGGAGGAGGCGGTCGCAGACGAACTGGTAGGACCCGGCGGACCCGTCTGACGCGACGAACGCCCGGGCGAATTCATCGAGCCGGTCGAGAGCGTAGAGGGCCGCGAAGTCCAGCCGGTGGGAATGCGCCAGATAAATATTTTCCGGCCCGAAGGCCGCCGCCGCGTCGACGGCCCGGTCATACGCCGCCAGAGCATCCGGATATTTTTTTTGGGACGCGAGAAGATCCGCCTGCAGAAGACGGGCCGCGGCGGTGACGCTGTCCGGAGCGGGAAGGCGGCCGTCCCCCTTCGCAGATTGATGGACAAATTCGTCCAGGATCCGGGACGCCTGGGAAATGTATTTCGCGTCGGCGTAGGCCACGGCCGCGTTGTACCGGTACCACTGGGACTGGCCGGCGTCAGAGACGCCGGCACTTGGGGCCGCGGAGCGGCTGATCCGGCCGGTGTCGTGGGCGGCGTACGCGGCGGCGAGTTTTTCGTAGAGCCGGGCGGCGTTGAGAAACCGCCCGACTTTATGAAGAACGCGCGCTTGAAATGGCTGCATACGAGCCTTCAAATCCGCCTTCGGCTGACGGATGAAATCGAGGCCGGCCAGCGCGGAATCAAACGCGCCGCGCGCGAAATGGCTCTGGGCCAGGTCCAGAAAACACAAGTTGGCGTCGTCGCGGCCCGGCGCAACCCGCGCGGCGCTGTCAAAGTACGCGACGGCATCAGCCGGGCGGCCGGTCTCATAGGCGATCTGGCCGGCCAGCCGCAGGAAACGGTATTCCCGGGCGGCTACCTGCGACAGCCACGAACTCGCCTCGTCGTAGCGGCGGTCGATAAAGGACCATTCCGCGCGAGTCGCGAGTATCTCGTCGGAGAGTTTCGCGTGGCCGTGTTCCCGGGCGAGGGCCAGCGCCGCCGTCAAGGAACGGTCCGCGGATTCCAGGCGGCCCTTTTCCCTCAGGATATGCGCCGCGCGGAGCGCCGCGTCGGCGCGGACTTCAGACGGCGCGGCCGCGTCTTCGAGAACTTCGGAAAAAAGAGCGAGGGATTTGTCGACTTCGGACAGAGCCAGGTAGGACCATGCGCCATTGTAAATCGCGCGCGTCCGGAACCCGATGGGAGCCTCCGAGGCCGCCCGGATCACTTTTTCGTACCATTCGAGACTGGCCAGATATTTTCGGTCCGCATAGGCCAGATCGCCGAGCGACATGAAGGCCTCGGCCTGATGCCGGCCGCCGCGGGACGCGACGCGCGCGAACAGCGGCTGGGCCTCCTGATTCCGGCCGCGGCGGAGGAGAATTTTCGCCAGGCCGAATTCGGCTTCGTGGCGCTTGTCCACCGAGAGCTTGCGGTCAGACAGAACGGCGCGGAAAAATCGTTCGGCCTCCTGGTCGTGGCCGAGCGCCAGGTGACTTTCGGCGAGAAAAATCCGGCAGTCCGCCGCCAGTTCCTTGTCCCGGGCCGAGGCGGGATCCGCCAGAACGGCGCTGAAATATTCCAGAGCATCCGCGTGCCGGTCGAGCCGCACGAGGGACCGGCCGGCGGCGAACCGGGACTTGGACTGCAACTTGGATTTGGGATGCTCGGCGATCAATCGCTGAAACAGAGACAGAGCCTGTTCGTGTCTGCCCATCTGGCCAAGCGTCTGGCCGTGCCAGAAGAGAACTTCATCCGTCCGCGCGTGACGCGGATATTTTTCCAGGATGGTCTCAAATGCGCGGGCCGCCAGTTCGTAATCGCCGTGGTTGTACAGGTACACACCACCATTGAAGTCCCGCGCGACGGTTGCCCGCGCAGCGGTATCAAGGACCAACCCAAATAGTGCCCCCAAAAGCGTTTGAAAGACGGCCGACCAAAGAAGCGCTCGCATGGCATTCATAAGATCGCGAGGCGATGAACTGGCACCAACACCCTCTGACTTTAGATCGACCGTATTTAATATACTTTTATTGTATATATAAACAAGGGGAGCGTCAAATGGGAAACCTACGGCGCGGACATTTGGGACGCGGGACTGACCATTTGGGGGACGTGTTCGCGGAAGTGGCCCCGAAGGCGGGGGGAGTGATAGGTTTCTGGTTTGGGGCGCCTGGCAAGATACTTTTTGAGAATTTCAAACGTGGATTTTTCCACGGATCGAACAATTGGTTTCTCCGCAAAGATTGAATGCTGGTCGCCGCCGCCGTAGAGGTAGCGGCTGATCGCCACCGTATAGGAGGTTTCCGGATCGAGAGGCTTGCCGCCGGACTGGTAGACACCCATCGTTCCGCGGGAAGTTGGGCCGAATTCGCCGGTCAGGCCGGAGACGAATAGAAACCAACGGGGCTCGACCGCTTTCGCCATCGCCTCCTGAATCTCCGCGCCGGTCATCCGAATCACCACCTGATCTCCCGGCCAAGGCGCCACTCGCGCCAAGTCATCCTCCGTCACCGGACCCATGGCCAAATTGCCCCGGAGGGTGAGGGCGTTGACGAAGGCGATATCGGCGTCGGCGGCGTCGCGGAGGGCGTCGGCGATGAGATTTCCGAAGGGATTGTCGAGATAGGGCGCGTTCCAAAAAAGGTTGTCCGGCAATGCCCCCGCGCCTTTTTCGACCGGAGCGTGGATATGAAGACCGCCGCCGAAGAGATTGTCGTTGTGATAATAGTCGACCGCGAGGCGCGACTTGTCGTCAAGGCAATAGACCGTGAAAGACGGATGATCGGGCGTTTTCAGATAGCGGTACGGCGTGCCCCAGGGCGACGCCGGGTGCGGGCCGCACCGGAGGCGCCATTCGTCCTCGTCGATCGGATATCGATGCAGGACGTCGACGAAGGACCCGACGCGGTCCAGCATGCGGCGGATGTCCGCGGAGGCGGCGCCGGCTTTGCGGTCCCAGTCCGTCTGTTTGGTTTTCTGGACTGCGCGAGATTTTTTGGCTTTTCCGGATTTTTTTCGGGCTGGGGCCGCGAACTTGCCCTCGACCAGCGCAGCAACTTCTTCTGCGAGAGCGTCTCCCCGGAGTCCTCTTGTGGCAAGGTTGCCCTTTCGGTCGATGAGAAACATCGTCGGGATTCCCTGCACGCCGTACTCGGCCGTCAGACCCTCCTCCCATCCCTCAGGGCCGTCAAAAATTTGCGGCCAGGGCATCTTTCGATCGGCAATGTAGGCCCGGAGAGTTTCCACATCCTTGTCGAGACTCACCCCGAGAATCTCAAATCCCTTCGAGTGGTGGGATTCGTATATCTCCAGCAATTTCGGAATTTCCGCCACGCAGGGACCGCACCACGTCGCCCAGAAGTCGATCAATAAGACCTTGCCGCGATACGACGCGGGCGAGCGGACGACGCCGTCGATGTCTTTTTTCTCAAAGGCCGTCGGCGGAGCGCCCGTGTTCGGCGTGAGTCCCTCCAGAAACCCGCGGGCTTGCTTCGCTTTTTCTCCATCCGGAAACTCCAAGATCAACGTCTCCGCCCAACCCGAGGCGTCGTCCGGCGCGCCGAAACTTTGAGCCATCTCCATCGCCGTTGACAGACCTTCTTCGCGCTCCTTCCCGGAGAGCTTCGGCAGAAGTTCCACGAGCGCCGCGTAGCGCTCCTTCGCGAATTTCTGGAAAATCTCGGCGACCGCCCCCTCCGTCTGCGCCTGCCATTTCTGAAATTCCGTCGGCGCGCCGCCGGGGTCGGCAAATGCGGGGCGGAGACATCCGGCAATCAGCAGAGCCGCAAACACACGGACATAACATCGGCGGGTCAGGGTCATAACGCCAGCCAACTACAGAGGAGAGATTCCCGTCAAGCCCTTGATCCGGGCCAATTGGCCAATTGGGGCCGGGTATTGACATTATTGGTAATAAAAAAAGACCTCGCTTTGTGGCAGTGTTCATGACACTACACACAAAGGAGGTCGATCAACATGCAGAGATCGATCAAATGGATCATTGGATTGGACGCACACTCT
>JACQOF010000010.1 GCA_016202645.1 bacterium | reverse complement strand
GGATATCGGGTATGCGCTGATTGAGAGCGGCCGAGGAAGACTACAAGGCGAATCATCCAATGAGGTGACGGAAATGGCTTCGAAAGAGAAGGTCCATAAAGGTTCCGGCAATGTATTTGCCGATATCGGCGTTGCGAATCCCGACCGGGTCCGGATACATGGGATTTGCCACCCCCGGACTGGGTCCGGATAGGTGGGATTTTGCCCCTTAAAACTGGGTCTGGTTAGGTGGGATTTACTGGCCTAAATTGGGGCTGGATAGGTGGGACGCAACAAGTCATGTCTCGCATTGGAGAAATCATCAAAGAACGCGGCCTGACGCAGAAGCAGGCGTCCGCGTTGCTGAATCTGCCCCAATCCAAAATTTCCTGCTTGCTGAACGGCAAACTCAGCATGTTTTCCCTGGACCACCTGTTCTAATTATTGAACGCGCTGGACCGCCATGTAGAGATTTTGATCAAGCCGAAGACGGGCCGGGAGAAGACTGCCACGACTCAGGTTTGGCTGACTGCGTCCGCATAGCTGGAAATGATGACAAACGTCATGCCGTTGAGGGATTCGGAAAGGGTGATTGACTGATTTGCCGGGAGTGGTATAATTCAGCCTGCTTGTGAGGAGACTTCCGGCCCGTAGCGGCCGTGCGGAGGCAAAGGGGCATGGCGCTCGTGAAGGGGCTCAAGTGCAGGGAATGCGGCCGGCCGTTCGAGAACGCGCCGATCCATGTCTGCGAGTATTGTTTCGGGCCTTTGGAAATCACCTATGACTACGACGAAATCAAAAGGCGGATCTCGCGCGAGGTCATCGCCTCCCGGCCTCCCAATATGTGGCGTTACCGGGAGCTTCTGCCGATCGACGGCGATCCGACCGTCGGCCAGGAGGTCGGATTTACGCCGCTCTTCCGGGCGGACCGGCTGGGCAAGGCCCTCGGCCTGAAAAATCTCTACATCAAGAACGACGCCGTCAACCATCCGACGCTTTCCTTCAAGGACCGCGTGGTCGGCGTCGCGCTCTCGAAAGCCAAGGAATTCGGCTTTACGACCGTCGCCTGCGCATCCACCGGCAACCTCGCCAATTCCGTCGCCGCCAACGCCGCGCGCGCCGGGCTTGAAGCCTACGTTTTCATGCCGGCGGACCTTGAGCAGGGCAAAATCATCGGCACGCGGATTTACGGCGCGCACCTCATCGGCATCAGCGGCAACTACGACGACGTCAACCGGCTCTGCTCGGAAATCGCCGGCAAGTACGGCTGGGCCTTTGTCAACATCAACATCCGTCCCTACTACGCCGAGGGATCAAAATCATTCGGATATGAACTCGTGGAACAGATGGGTTGGAAACTTCCCGACGAAATCGTCGTCCCCATGGCCGGCGGTTCCCTCATCACCAAAATCCACAAATCCTTCGAGGAGATGATCCGCGTCGGCCTCATCCGCGGCCCCGTCGGCACCCGATTCCATGGAGCGCAGGGATCAGGCTGTGCGCCCATCGTGGCCGCCGTCAAAGCCCGCATGGATTTTTTCAAGCCGGTGAAGGATCCGAAGACGGTGGCCAAGTCCCTGGCGATCGGCAATCCCGCCGACGGGTATTACGCCATCCGTCAGATCCGTTCGAGCGGCGGTTGGGCGGAGGATCCGACCGACGAGGAGATCGTCGAGGGCATGAAGCTTCTGGCCCGGACCGAAGGCGTCTTTACGGAGACCGCCGGCGGCGTCACCATCGGCGCGCTTAAACGCCTTGCGGCGGAACACCGCATCGATCCGGACGCAACGGTTGTCGCCTGCATCACCGGCAACGGCCTCAAAACTCTGGAGGCCATCACCGCGCACAGCCGGGTCATGGAGTATCCGGTGATCCCCGCCAAACTCGAAGCCTTCGACGCGTACTTCGCGTCCTCAAGAGCGGCTTGAGATGGCCGCCGTCACCATCCGGGTCCCGACGCCGCTTCGGAAACTGACGAACAACGCGGAGGAAGTCTCGGTCGACGCCGCGACCGTCCAGGACATGATCGCCTCCCTTGAAAAACAATATCCCGGCATGAAGGACCGGCTCTGCGACGAAGCCGGGGAAGTCCGTCGGTTCATCAATGTGTTCCTGAACGACGAGGACGTCCGCTTTCTCAAGGGCCGGGACACGGAGCTGAAGGACGGCGACGTCGTCTCGATCGTCCCCGCCATCGCCGGCGGCGCCGCGCGGATCCGGAAAAAATACTACCTCAACGTCCCGCAGAAACTCATCCGGGAACCCATCATCTACCAGCTCATCAAAAAATTTGACGTCGTGCCGAACATCCGCCAGGCGAGCGTCTCCGAGGAGATCGGCATCGTCGCGGTCGAGATGGAGGGCGAGCCTTCCGCGGTCGAGTCCGCGACCCGGTACCTCCAGGACATGGGCGTGAGCGTCGAGCCGATCGAGATCAACGTCATCGAAGGCTGATTTGTAATCGGCCCCGGCTATGATTCAGATCGGCGCGACTGTTGCCAGTTACAGAAGCTTGAAGCTCGAGCTCCTCCTCTACGGAGTCGCCGTGTCGGACCCGCGTCTTTCCGAAAAGATCCTGGCCCTCCCGGAGGAGGAGTTGTCCATCGCCGGCCGCCGGGTCGATCTGACTTTTCCGGACGGCACCCGCGTGAGCGCGCCCCTGACGGACGGATCGCCCTATCGCCTGAGTCTGCTCCGGCCTGGCGTGGCGCAGCTTCAGGGGAGAAATGTACAGGTCGAGGCGCACAGCATTCTGACGTCCGATTTTCACCAGCGATTCACCAGCCAGGGCACTCCTTTTTCCGAAATCGGCCGCATCTGCGGCGGATATTTTTTTCTTCCGCTCGGGCAGACACCCGCCGCGGCCGCCCCCGCGGATTCGTGTCCCGTGTCGGGACTGCCGCAGATGGTCTTCCACGACCTCCGGGACGTCCACGAGGTGCTGTCGGCCGCGTTCGGCGAGAAGCTCGTGCAGGTGGTGAAGATCGCGGTGAAGCTTCCGGCGGCCTTCGACAAGCCGGCGATCGAGCAGGTCCTGCCGTATATCGAAATGATCAAGCGGAACTTTAAAAGCTACATCTATCTCTCGATCCCGCCGCCCGAGAGCGCCGCGCTCCTGCCGCTCATCTACGCCCGCGGCGTCGACGTCGTCTTCTGCGATCTCCTGCTCACCGACGAAAAACGCGCCGCCATGCACCTGCCCTTCCGCCGGAATTTTTCCACGGAGGAAATCATCGAGACCCTCGCGCGGCTCGTTTCCATTTTCCCGCGCGGCGCCGTCCTCTCGAGACTGCTCCTCGGATGGGAACCGATCGAGGAAACGGAACAGGGCGCCCAGCGCCTGCTCCAGATGGGGGTCGTGCCGGTGCTCAGCCTGATCCCGGTCGACCGGGACCGTCTGTCGGACGTCGTCCGGTCGGCCATCTATGATTTTCTGCAGTCCCTCCATGTCGATCTCGACCGGAACATCTACTCCCGCTGGATCCATTCGCACCTGCACATGATCTCCGACTGCTTCACGCCGAACGACAGCCTCGATATCGACCAGACTGAAAATGGCGCAAGTCTCCTCGACCGCGTCTTCGACCGGCCCTGGTCCCGCCGCGCCCTGGCCTATGCCTGGGGCATCCGGCGGTCGCTCAAAGTAGTGGAAGGAGGCTCCGCGCCCGATGGCCGACTTTGAAGAGGTCCAGATCGACCCGCGATCCATCAGCGAAATTCTCTTCTCCAGGTTCTGGCGGACCACGCTCTTTCTCTGCGTCTTCGGCCTCCTGATCTACGTCATCCGGCAGGCCCCGCCGGAGGGCTGGACCCGCGAGAGTTTTCGCGCGCTGGCGATCTTTTGCTTTATTGTCTTTCTCTGGGTGACCACCCTCATCCCCGTTCCCATCGCTTCCCTGTTTGCGATCGTCCTTTTGCCCCTTGCGGGCGTCATCACCTCCAAGGTTGCCTTCTCGCTCTTCGGCAGCGAATCCGTTTTTTTCGTTCTCGGCGCCCTGATCCTCTCCGCCGCCATCTACATCAGCGGCCTGGCGCGCCGGATCGCCATCCTTATCCTGAAAAGGTTCGCCGACACCCCGCGTCGCCTTGTCTCCGTGGTCTTCCTCTTTTGCGTCTTCGCTTCCTTCTTCATGCTCGGCAACGGCGTCGCCGCCGTGGTCCTGCCGATCGTTCTCGAGATCAACCGGGAACTCAAGCTCGAACGGATCCACCGGGACATCCCGAAG
>JACQOF010000137.1 GCA_016202645.1 bacterium | reverse complement strand
GCGCTGGAGATTGCGGCGACTTCGTCGCTCCAGTTGTTTGAGGATGCATCCTATACGGATGATGTGGACACCTTCCTGACCAGAGACGCGATGTACGTGCAGGTTGTGGACACGGACGAGAACCGGAACCCGCAATTCTCGGACACGGTGCGGATGACGGTGTATGTGGGGAACGGCCCGCAGGGCGTATCGGGCGGAGCGTTTGGATTGGTGATCGACACGGAGACTCTGGTGTTGACGGAGTTTGGGGAGACGACGGGCGTATTCCGGAGCGGCGCGGTGATCCTGACGGACACGAAGGTCCCGGCGGTGAACGACGGGCTGGTGAGTTGGGGCCGGTCCGACACTCTCCATGTTGTCTACACGGACGCGACAGGAACATCGGAGACCGCGTACGACACCGCCCTCGCCGTCGTGATCCAGACGACCGCGGTGATCCAGCTCTATGAGGATGCGAACTTCACGGACGACGTCGACACCTATTCCGTCCGGAACGACATCGTCTATATCCAGGTCATCGACACCGACGAGAACCGCAATCCGCAGAGCGAGGACACCGTCGCCGTCACCCTTTACGTCGGGGACAACGCCACGGGCCTGGTCATCGACACCGAAACCCTTCTTCTGACCGAAGAATCCGAAACCTCCGGGATTTTCCGGAGCGCCGCCATCGCCGTGGTCGATTCGGACGCGGCCGCCCTCGCCGAAAACGGCCGGATCGGCGTCGGGGCGAACGACACGCTCCACGTTGCCTACACGGACCCCGACAACGGCGCCGACGCGACATTCGACACCGCCCTCATCGTCGATCTGGCGACAGCCGGCTCGATGGCGTTCTACGAGGACGCCGGCTACACCGACGACGCAGACACCTTCCTGGTCCGGGACGCCCTGTACATCCAAGTAACGGACATCGACGAAAATCGAAACGGCGGCGTAATCGAAACCGTCGCCGTCACCCTCTATGCCGGCAACGGCGGCGTCGGGAGCGGCGGGGCGCAGGGTCTGGTGATCGACACGGAGAGGGTGACCCTGACGGAGAGCGGCGTGTCGTCGGGGATATTCCAAAGCGGCGCGGTCATTCTGACGGACACAAGGTTCCCGTCTGTCAACGACGGGTTTGTGAGCTGGGGCGTGAGCGACACGATCCACGGCCATTATGTGGACGCGAACGACCCGACAGACACGTCCATCGACACCGCGCTTGCCATCGAAATTTTGTCGACGGCCGTCGTGGCGTTCTATCAAGTGGACTATTCCGCCGCGACCGACACGTTCCGGGTGCGGCTTGACGCCGCGTACATCGAGGTCATCGACACGGACGAGAACCGGAACCCGCAGACAAAAGACACCGTGGTGGTGACGATCTGGGTGGGGAACCGGGGGACCGGGAGTCTGGGCCAGGTGATTGACCGCGAGGACTCGTGGATTCTGACCGAGACCGGCGAGACCACCGGGATTTTCCGTGGCCCGGCAATCCTCCTTTTGGATACGGTCGCCGGTACCGTCAATGATCTACGCCTGCAGGCGGGCCTCGACGACACCCTCCATATTCAATACCGGGATCCTTCGACGCCGACCGATGACGTCTTCGACACGGCTCTGGTCCTGGACGGCCCAACGGCGTCGAGCATCCAGTTTTACGACACGGAGCATTACGCGGCGGTGACGGACACGTACGCCGTTCATGACGATTTCATTTACGTCCAAGTGATCGACGTGGACGAAAACCGTGACCCGAACCTTGTGGACACCCTCGTCGTGGAGGTGACGACCTGGAACCAGAACGGCGACGCGCAGGTGTACTACGTGGACACGATCTATCTCCTGCTCCGGGAGACGGGCTTTCGGACGGGCACTTTCCGGAGCGACACCCGGGCGTACGCGACGAACTGGCGGGACTCGGATTTGACGGACACGTACATCCTGACGGGCCTTTCGGACAGCATCCAGGCGTTGTATGAGGACGACAACTCCGCGTCGAGCGACCGTGCGGTGGACACGGCGCTGATGGTGGACGTGCCGGCGGCGGGCACGGTGAAAATCTACGAAGACGCCGCCTATTCGGACGACGTGGACACGTTTGAGGTCCGTGACGTGATGTACATCGAGGTCGGGGACACGGACGAGAACCGGAACCCGCAGAGGAAGGACACGGTGACCGTGACGGTGTACGCGTCGAACGGCGTGGGCGAGGGAGCATCGGCGCGGGGGCTGGTGATTGATACGGACATTCTGACGCTGACGGAGACGACCGACACGAGCGCGCTGTTCCGGAGCGGCGCGGTGATCGTGACGGACACGAAAGTCCCGTCGACGACGGACGGTATTGTGAGCTGGGGCCGCGGGGACACGCTGTCGGCCGTGTATTCGGACCCGAACCAGGCCGGGGACGTGGTGATCGACACGGCCCTTGCGCTGGAGATCGCGTCGACTTCGTCGCTCCAGTTGTTTGAGGATGCGTCCTATACGGATGATGTGGATACCTACTCCGTCCTCAACGACGTGATGTACATCCAAGTGATCGACACCGATGAAAACCGCAATCCCCAGTCAGCCGACACCATCTCCGTCACGGCCCACGCCGGTAACGGCGAGGACGGCCTGGTCCTTGATACCGAAACCCTCATCCTGACGGAAAGCGGCATCGCGACGTGGACCTTCCGGAGCGGCGCGATTACGTTGACGAACACGTCCCTCCTCGTCGGCAACGGCGTCATCAACTGGGGGGCCGGCGACACCCTCCATGTAGTCTACACGGACGTGACGGGGACCTCGGAGACGGTCCAGGACACGGCGCTGGCCATCGACGTCAAGACCGACGCGAACGTCCAGTTCTTTCAGGACACCGCCTACTCCGACGACGTGGATACCTACCCGACGCGCTCGGCGCTGTACCTGGAAGTCGCCGACACGGACGAGAACCGGGGTCCCGGCGTGACGGAGACCGTCACCGTCACCGTCTATGCCGCCGACAACGGCGCCGGTGTTGTGCTGGACACCGAAACGCTGACGCTGACGGAAAGTTCCGCCTCCAGCGGTCTGTTCCGAAGCGGCGCTGTGATTTTGACGGACACAAAGTTTCCGGCGGCGAACGACGGGATCGTGACGTGGGGCCTGTCGGATACCCTGCACGCAACCTACACGGACGGCAATGACGCGGGGGACGAGGCGAGCGACACGGCGCTGGCGATCGGGATTGCGACGAACGCGGCCGCGTCGTTCTATGAGGACGCGGGATTCACGGACGCGAGCGAGACCTATCTGCCGCGAAACGACGTTGTGTACCTGGAAGTGATCGACACGGACGAGAACCGCAGCCCCCAGACCGTCGAGGTGGTACAGGTGGTGGTGGACGTCTACGACGACCAGACGCAGTCCCTGCTTTCGTCCGAGCTCTGGACGTTGACGGAGACGGGGGAGACGACGGGCGTGTTCCGGAGCGCGGCGATCGTGCTGGTGGACACGGCTCTTTCGAGCACGAACGACGGGAGGATCCAGGCGGGATTGTCGGATACCCTGCTGATCCGGTACTCGGACGAGAACGACGCGAGCGACATTCGGCGTGACACAGCCTTGATCGTAGACGCGCCGACGTCGAGCGTGACGCAGATATTCGAGGACGTCAACTACGCGGACGAAGTGGACACGCTGGTGACG
>JACQOF010000136.1 GCA_016202645.1 bacterium | reverse complement strand
GTGCATCCGGAAATGAGCGCGTATCTCCTGGTCCTGCCGAATTCCTATTATGCGATCACCGACAAAAAAGGGCGATTCAAAATCGCCGCCGCCGCGTCGCCGGCGGCCGGGCCATACACCGTGAAATTCTGGCACGAGGAGTTTAAGGCGCCCGATCAAATCACCTCATACAAGGAACAGCCGGTTTCCATTCAAGTGGAATTCAAACGGTAGAGAGGGAAACTCCTCCTTTGCCGATAAGGTCCGCGAGTTCATCCCATCTACCCGGGACCGGACACCCGTTCCGGTCCCGTTTTATTCAACACTTCAACGCCCAGACGCCTGCCTGAACTGAATTTGAAAGTATGTAAGGCGTATTACAGAACGGCCGCCGAGGATGTGCGATAAGTGAGCCATCAAAGATACAGAAAGGAGGCAGAGCATGAACAAACTTTTTGTTGGCGGACTCGTGCTGGCGGCATTGACCTTTGTCGCGTGCGACAAGGAAGGCCGCATGAATCCGTGCAATCCCTGCGCGGGGAAGGCGAAAGCCAATCCGTGCAATCCGTGCGGAGTAAAGGCCAAGGCCAATCCATGCAACCCGTGCGGCGGGAAGGCCAAAGCCAATCCGTGCAATCCCTGCGGAGGCAAGGGAGGCTCTTGGAAAGGCAGCGACCACTAACCCCGTTCGCGTCCCGGGCATGACGCTAAACGGCCCCCCTTACTGTCCGGAATTAAAAGGGGATGATGGCTTCGAAATGAAAGGAGACCGCTTTGAACGTGTTGGAACTGTTTTTCGTCCCGAATTGTTTCTCCTGTCCGGACGCGGACGATCTCTGGGGAAAACTTCAACTCGTCAGGAGGGACCGCTGGCGTCTGCGCATGGTCCGGCGGAACATAAAAGAGTGGCGGGACCGGGCCGCGCGCCTGCGGGTGTTCGCCTCGCCCAGTTTCGTGCTGAACGGCAAGGTCATCTTTATCGGCGTTCCAACGCTTGAGAAAATGACTCAAAAGATCGGCGCATCTGTGAACGGAACCCCGCCGGGATCAACACGACAGTGACCTCCGTCCGCGCCAAACTTCTCGTCCACATCACGCTGGCCATTTTTCTGGTGGAAGCGGTGCTCCTGGCGTTTTCCGTCATGGCCCGAAAGCGACAGCTTCTGGCGGCCGAAACGGAAACCATCCGGAGGACAGCGGACGTGGCGGGAATGCTTTTTTCCGAAAGCGCCGCCCGTCTTTCAGCGGAGCAGTTTGACCGCTTTATCGGGGAACTCGCCAAAACGCAGAAAATCCATATCATGATCGTGGATCAGGATATGAATTCCTGGACGGATCATGTCATGTGCGGATTGGACGGCGGTTGCCGCGTACCTGAGGTGGTTCTACCGTCCATGAAGGAATCAAACTTCCATACCGTGATAGACAACGACGCGCTGATGCTTCATGGAATCTTTCCAATCCGGTTGGAAGCGACTGGCCGCGTGTTCGACCGACTGGTGGTTTCCCGGGACATATCGGGCATGCGCTCGGAACTTATGGCCTACGCCCTTCGCATCCTGGGGCTGGTGGCGGTTGTCATCGGGGTGACGGTTCTATGCGTCTATTCGAGCCTCAAGAATATCGTCCTCAGACCCATCCATCGGATCATCGAGGCGGACGCCGCTGAAATGAACGGCGACGCGGACCGCTGCCGCATTCCCGACCGGGAGATGCCAAACGACGAATTTGGCGACATCATGAAAATGCGCGCGGCCCTCATGGACAAAGTGATGGCGGCGGCGGAAGAACTTCAGAACATCAACCAAACCCTCGAAGCCCGCGTGGTCGAGCGGACGTGCGAACTGCAACTGGCGATGGACCGCCTCAAACGCGCCCAATCCCAGCTCGTCCAGTCGGCCAAACTCGCCGCGATGGGCGAGATGTCCGCCGGGGTCTATCATGAACTCGCCAACCCCCTGACCGGCATCCTCCTGCTCCTGGAGATGGCCCGGCGGGAATCCAAAAATTCTCCGGAAACCGTCGAACTCATCGACTCCCTTGAATCCGAAACGAAACGGCTGACGGCGATCGCGTCGAATCTGCGCGGGTTCTCAAGAAAGGCCGCGCCGCCCCATCCGGTCCTCTTGACCCTGGCCGTCCGCCGCGCGTGCGACATCATGAAGCATGTCGTCGAGCGGCATGGCGCAGAGTTGCGCGTCGAGGAGTCCGGCGATCTCCCGCCCGTGGTCGGCGACGAGACGCTCATTCAACAGGTGGTGGTCAATCTGCTGTCGAACGCCGCCGACGCCATTGACGGCGTCACCGACGGCCGAAGACGAGAAGTGCGGGTTGAAATGAGTCCTCGGAATGAATGGGTCGAATTGAAAGTGCGGGACAACGGCGTTGGGATGACGCCGGAAGTCCGGGAACATATTTTTGAGGCGTTTTACACGACTAAACAATTGGAAAAAGGAACGGGCTTGGGGCTTTCGTTGACCCGGCGGATTGTCGAGGACCTCGGCGGTGAAATTCGAGTTTTCTCCGAGCCTGGCCGAGGCGCCGAGTTCGCGGTTCTGTTCAAAGTCGCCCAAGTGTCGGCGGCTTCAATATAACGGGGAGGGACAGAGATGGATAAAATCCGAATTTTAATCGTTGACGACGAATCCAGTTTGAGGCTTGGCGTGAAAAACATTCTTTCGGACGAGGGATACGAAGTCGAGGAGGCGCAGACCGGCGAGGAAGCGATTGATAAGGTTCGCGCCGCCGCACCGAATCTCGTCTTGCAGGATGTCAATATGGGCGCGGGCATGAAGGGCTTCGATGTTTGCCGCCGGATCAAAGCCAATCCAAAGACCCGGCAAATCGGCGTTGTTATGCTGACGGCGGACGCTGAAAAAGGCACAGTGGTCGAATGCATGGAGGCAGGGGCCGACGACTACTTGCTCAAGCCATACGATTCTGCCAAGCTCCTGGAAAAGGTTCGAAAGATGGCGCCAGTTGGAGGCGAGGCGGAGAAGTTGGAATCTCCAGAGGCGGATTCCGCGCCGCCGATGAAAATCAAGAAACCCGTCGCATCCGTCATGCGAACAAACCGGAGGTGATTTGGATGAAAGCCGGAAAATTGGAAATCGGTCTTTTTGTTTTGAGATTGGGCTTGGGATCGTTTTTGCTTCTCTGGTCGGTCGACAAGCTGGTCGAGCCGGAAACGACGACAAAGATATTCGGCCACTTCTACCATCTGACCATCCCCGCAAACGTGGCGGTCGTCGTTGGCGTGCTCGAGTGCCTGCTCAGCCTCGCCATCATGGCCGGCCTCTGGAAAACGTGGACGTACGGATTGGGACTTGCCCTCCACGCCGTCTCGACTATTTCCACTTATGAACAACTCTTGTCGCCCTTCGGCAAAAACCATCTCTTCATCGCGGCGCTCCCGGTTCTGGCGGCGTTTGTCACATTGTTCATCCTGCGAGAGTCGGACACATTCTGTTCAAAGTCTGATGCCGGGGGAGTCGTGCAGAAAGAAAAGGGGTCATTCCGTTAGTTTGTTAGTTTCGATACAGCTGAACCCTACCAGATCGACCGAACGGACAGGACGTAGACGGCGCTCGCTTCGATCTGCCGGCCCGTGAGATTTGTCAGGAATGGGATTTGAATGGACGCCTCGGCAATCATTCGCGCGCCGGCGAATTGAATGCCGGGGCAGAGAAACACTTTCCGCCCGCCGGAATTGAGATCGCCAACGCCATCGGAATGATTCCACTCGGCCGTTTCCCCATTTACCTCAATGACCCAATTGACCTGTGTATACATTCCACTCGACGGAATGGCCTTTGGCCTGAATCGTTTTTGATAGGAGAGGTTGAATTTCAAGACGTCCCCGTACTCAAAATTGTTTGCAGAACTACGGAGTCGGTAGGATACGTCAACGTCGAATTCGCGATCCAGGCTCTGGTCGCTGTAGACCAGGCCGCCGAATTTATCCACGGCGCCGGAGGCCGGCTGAAGCGTCTGCGGCGGTTTCCCCGCCGCGTCCGTGGCGTCGTCCCGGCCAAACGGGATGCTTCCGCCAATGGACCATGCCCAACGGCGCGTGCGCCCCGGTGCGTCTTCATGCGCGAAAATGTGTTTCCACCAGAGCTCGCCGTCTCCCAGACCTTCGGCGCTTCGCCAATTGCCGTCGGCGGCTTTCATCGCCTTGCGAACATACGGCGCCACGAAAAAAATTCCGTCCTCGGCTGTAAGCCCGTATGCCAAGAGCGCCGGGATCTCCAGCGCAAGCATTTTGCGGCCGGCGTTTTGCCGGTCTTTCCCAAGATCGTTGTAACGAACCTGCTGGCGCACAAGCCACACGTCCTCGGAAATCGGCAATGCCGCGGCGCCGTTGATCGGAACCGCCTCCGCCCTGCCGGTACAGAATGCGGCAAAGACGACGGCATTGAACAGGATTGCCAACCGCACTATTTGACGCCTTCCTTCGGTGAAATGATCATAAAATCCTCAACCCACAGAACCGACAAACCGGCGGTGCCCTTCACCGCCTCCCGCACTGTACCCCTAAGCGAGCCTGTCACAAATTCCGCGCCGATCCGCGTCATCTCATCCGTCTGACGGGACACCGAATCGCTCTCAAGATTGAACTGTTCGCCGTTGGTCATCGAAATAAATATCCATCCTTCTTCTTCACGGCGGACACGACCCACGTCCGTCAGATGAAAGGAGACCGCGGTAAATCCGGCTTTGCGTACCGCCTCCGATAAATCCCAAATTGTAGTAGAACTGGCGGGACGGATCCATAACGTCGCTTCGCTCTTTTCAAAACTGGCTTCGAGATCGGCAACGCCTTTCAGTTTCTTCAATTGCTTCTGGATGCCGTAGAGGCAAAACGGGCATGCCAGGCCGTTGATGTTCATCCGCACGTACCTGCCGGCCTTCGCAACTTGCGGGGGAATGGTGTCCTCCATGGCGGCCTGGGCGCCGGATACAAAAAAACCGAACAGCAGGACAGCCATTATTTTTTTCATGGGTCCTCCTTCATGGCGTTGCCTCTCTGTGCGACACCTGATATCCGGTGGCGTTGATCGCCTCTTCGATCCGCGGGCGATCCACCGTGGCCGGATCGAACCGGACCGTCACGCGGCCGTCCTTTGAGTTGGCGTCGACGGACAATATCCCGGCCAGTTTCTGAAGCTGGGTTTTCAACGCCACCTCGCACGTGAAGCACACCATCCCGTCAACCCCGATCACGGCAACCTCGCCGGCCATGGAAGGCCAAGTGCCGAATCCGACAGGGATGTCAAGGATTCGGCCGCCGGCCGGCTGAGCCTGTGTCGTGTCCGATCCCGCGCGCACGAGATGGGTCCATACGTTCAACGCCAGAAACACCGCCAACACCACGCTTGCGCCCAGGAGCACCCCGCGGGTTTTGCGCGGCGTCGATAGATCGCAGCCCGTTTCACATGCGGTTTTTGATTCTTTGCGATACCGCATCCATCCGGCGCTCAACATCGCGGCGGCAATCGCCAGCCACACCCAATGGTATTTCCCGAAAAACGCCGCCAGTCCCACTCCGCCCACTCCCAGCATGACCGCCACCAGCGGGCCGACACAACAGACCGACGCAAAAACAGACGACAGAATTCCCAGCCGCGATGATTTCATGATGTCATCGCTCCCTTCGCTGTGCTCAGCCGCTCGAGCGCCGCTCGAACGGCCTGCCCGACATTTCCCAGACAACACGTCCCTTGCGGGTTGGTCGTCTCGCAGGCGCAGAGGCCCGCTTTGACCTTCTGTTTGATGTCGTCCAAAACTGTGCTTTTGCCCGTCCGCGCGATTTCCGCCGCGATTGACCGCCGGGTGTGGTTGAAACAGTAACAGACCGGAACGTCCGACCCGGCGTCCTTTTGAAAAACCGGCGCCCGCATTTCACCCGTACGGACGGCAGTGCCGTCGCCATTGAAATACACAACCTCGCAATCCGAAGTCGCGCAGAAAAAGAAACCGTCCGCCGATCCCAGTCTTGCAACACTATCCGGATTCGCCAGCGCCTGGACCGTTTCCCGCCCCACCCGCTTTCCGTTCTTGCCGCAGAGAAAACAGGCATGATCACCGCTGCCCGACGCGGCCGTTTTCGATTCGCAGGATTTGGGCGTATCCTGCGGCGAAGGACAACATCCGCCTGACATATGGATTCCTCCTCTATTGATCATACGCCCTTTCCTTGGGTGTCGAGTGTCCGCAACACGGGACATGGGTCGGTCTTGCGGCGACAACGGCAGTCGGAGACCAGGCGCTCCAGAGTCCGCCGGAGCGCGTTCAGGACCGCAATCTTGTCCTCGACCTGTCGCAGTTTCTCTTCGGCTTTTTTCAGGACCGCGCCGCATTTGGAATTCGACACCCGGAGTTTGAGGAGGGCGGACATTTCCGAGAGCGTAAATCCCAGCCTCTGCGCGTTTTTGACAAACCGCAGTTTCCGAACCGCGTCCGGCGTGTAGAGCCGGTATCCCGATTCCATGCGTTCCGCCGGGATCAAAATCTCGCGCCGCTCGTAATACCGCACGGTCTGGACATTGACCCCCGCCTCTTTGGCCACTTCGCCGATCTTGAGAAACCGCCTCTTCTGTCGACTCATGTCGGGATCATACACCCTATACTAAGGTATAGAGTCAAGAGTTTTCGTAAATTTTTTTTGGCGGGTCGCCTCCGGCCGGAATTCATCCGGGTGTAATCCACCTTACCGAGTGCGGATCCATCCCATGATAAGCTGGGAAACGTCATGGGCAAGCTGATAAACGTGGCCGTCATCCTCCCGGCCCTGAATGAGGAGAAGTCGCTGGGGTCCGTGCTGGACGAGCTTCGGAGGATGGAAGCGGGGCGCCTGATCGTGGCGGACAACGGCAGTACGGACCGCACCGCCGATGTTGCGCGGTCGGCGGGGGCGGACGTGGTCTTCGCGCCCCGCCGGGGCTACGGTTCCGCGTGTCTTGCGGGTATTTCAGCGCTGAAGGATGACCGACGGGATGAATCGATTGTGGTCTTCATCGACGCCGATGGATCCTCTGATCCTGCCGAACTGCCGGCGCTGATCGCGCCCATCGAGCAGGGCGATGCGGATCTCGTGATCGGCTCGCGCAATCTCGGCCGCGTCGAACCCGGCGCGATGTCCTTTCCGGCGCGCGTGGGGAATTGGCTCGCGCCTTTTCTGATCCGTCTGATCTGGGGATTCCGATACACGGATCTGGGACCTTTTCGCGCCATCCGCGCCGACGCCCTGCGGCGGCTCGGCATGCGGGATCCCGGCTACGGTTGGACGGTCGAGATGCAGATCAAGGCCGTTCAGCGCGGGCTGAAAATCGTGGAAGTCCCCGTGACGTGGCGAAATCGGCAGAGCGGCGTGTCCAAGATCAGCCGGACGGTTCGCGGCGTTGTGGGGGCGTCGTGCAAAATCGTCTGGACGATTTTTCGGTACGCATTCGTCCGCGCATGAAACGACGGCTCTTTTTTATCGGCAGCGCGACGCTCGCCGTCTATGCCCTCATGGCATGGGCGGCCATCGGAATCGGCGACCGCTCCGCCGCCGTTCTGCGGTCCATCCTTCCGCACGTGCTTCATCCGACCATCGGCCAATGGGAAAATGGCTTCGCCCGATTTTATGACGTACCCAACAGCGCCGTTCCCATCGTAACCTTTCTTGCGTTGCTCGCCGCCGCCTTCGTCCTCTACGCCGCCGCCATTCGTGTCATCGTCAAACTGCAGGATCGATTCGATTCCCTGAAACTCATCCTCGGATTCGGCGTCGCTTTCCGGCTCGTCCTGTTTCCGGCGCCTCTCATACTCGAAAACGATCTCTACCGGTATCTCTGGGAGGGCAAAGTCGCACTGGCCGGTGTCAGTCCATACCGGCATGCGCCAATCGGTGCATTCTGCGATCCCTGTGACGATGAGATTGGAAAACAATTGTCCGATCTGCGAAGGGAATCGCCGCAAAGTGAAATGATCTTCAGCCGCATCGGCCGCAAAGACGTTCCGGCCGTCTATCCGCCGGTTTCGATGGGGCTTTTCGCGCTGGTGGCCGCGATCCGGCCCGATTCGGAGTTGGCGATGAAGGCGATGATCCTCGGATTCGATATTGCCACAATGGTTGTGATTGTATTCATTCTAAAGGCGATGAAGCGTTCGCCCGCGGCGGTCCTCATCTATGCCTGGTCTCCGCTTGTCATCAAGGAATTCGCCAACAGCGGCCATCTCGACGCGATTGGAATATTTTTCCTCCTGCTTGCGTTTTGGTTCTGGATTCGGCGGAGCCGGGTTGGCGTCATCGCCGGCTGGACGGGCTCGATCCTGTCAAAATATTTCGCCGTGGTGCTGGCGCCCATCTTCTGGCGCCGGATCGGACTTGCCGGCCTCATTGCGGCCGGAATCGTATCGGTGTTGTCGTTCGTCCCGTTTCTTCTGATGGACACGGGGGGCATGGCTGGAATTTCCAACACGTTTTCAGGGTTTGTGACCTTCGGCAAGGAATGGAAATTCAACGCCGGGTTGTTTCGGGTCATCGAATTCGCCGTTGGAACTCAAATGGCCAAATTCATCGGCGCCGCGGTAATTCTTGGCCTGATGGCTCTTCTTGCGCGAAACAAGTATGACAGCCCCCGCCGCGCGGCCCGCGCCATCCTCCTCCTGCTCTTTGCGTCGCTCGTGCTCTCCCCAATCGTCAACCCCTGGTACGTGACGTGGATCGTGCCTTTTCTCTGTCTGACGATTTCTCCCGCCATGCTGGCGCTCACGGCGCTGGTCAACGTCTCATACGCCGGCTTTATCGACAGCCGGGAAATTCTCTGGCTGACGGCGGTTGAGTGGGGCATTGTCCTGGGTTTGATTATTCCATGGTCTCTCTGGAACCCGCGGAACGGTTCGGCCGAAAGTGTTGCCCGTGCCGCCGATTTATGACAAAATCGGCTGTGATGATCTTCACCCCCACGCGCCGGATCCTCTGGATTCTGACGATTTTCATCACGTGGTGTTTTCCACGCCCCACTCTGGCAGTCGATTTTTCCGGCGGCGTCCGGTACCGCAGCACCTTTTTCAAAAATTTCGGATTATATGAGAAACGCCTGAGCCGGCTTGACTCGAGCGACCTCACGCACGACCTGCGGGTCGATGTCCGCGCCGGGCATGACTTGAACGAGTACAACCGCGGCGTCATCCAGATGCGCGCGGGACACCGGTTCGGCGACAACAACGCCGTCCAAAACGCCCGGACCCTCGACAGCGTTCGGCTGCATCAGGCCTATCTCGACATGGACCATATTTTCAACGGCCGCTACAACCTGAGGCTCGGCCGGCAGGAACTCCGGTTTGGCCGGGAGATACTCGTCGGCGCGAATGACTGGGACGTGGACGGCCGGAGTTTTGACGCGATCCGATTTTACACCGACAACAAGCTGTGGGATGTCGACGGATTCTATTCTCTGGTCTCCGATTCCGAAGGCACGAACCACAAGATCCATTTCGCGGGCGTGAACCTGAAGCGGACCAGTCCAATGCGCACCGTGAACGAGTATTACCTGTTGTACCTGTTCGTCCCGCGCAACATCACCTACATCGACAACCTGAGCGGCATGGAATTCGTGACGTTCAATCTGGGCACGCGGATGGAGGGGAAATTGAACCAGAAGTTTTTTTACCACTGGATGGTCAATTACCAGCTCGGCAAGCTCATCATGGTCGGGACGCCGGACACCAAGCTGGACATCGGCGCGTACAGCGCTCTCTTCAACCTGGATTATTTCGTCGGCCGGGGACCCATCCGGAACGTCGGCGTCGAGTATACGATCGCGAGCGGCGACAAGCAGAGCACAGCCCGCAAGTTTGAGACCTTTATGGCGCTCTTTCCCAGCGATCACCGGCGATCCGGGGCGATGGACTGGTGGGGCATGATGAACAGCCAGGTCTACACCGCCTATCTCTTTTACAACCTGCACCGGACGATCGAATCCGTCATCGAAGTTCACCGGTTTTATATCCAGTCCAACGGCGCCGCCTGGTATCTGGGGGACATGTCACCCGCATGGTTTTCCGGCACTCCCCAGGTAAACTGGCCGGGCGACGGGAAGGCCAATAAATATGGAGGGATGGAGGTCGATTTTCACTGGACCTGGCAGTCGCCTTGGAAGCGGACGTTTCATGTGGGATATTCCTACTACAAGGCGGGCGGTCTTCTGAAGGACGCCGCTTTCTGGAACCGCGCGACGCCGGTCCACTGGGGCTATTTTCAAACGGAGGTCAAATTCTAATGGCGAAACCAAATCGTATCCGGTATCCGGCCGCGGCATTTTGCGCGCTGGCGCTCGTTGTCGTGGCTTGGGCCGACCAACCGGCGTTTTACGGAACCGTCATTCGCGTCGAGGGCCGTCCGATGGCGCGGGCCGGGGGAGAGGAAGCCGTTCTGACGAAGGGTCGCCGCATTGAAGAGAACGGGCGGGTCATCACGGGCGAGGGCGACCTTGTGATTCTGAAGTTGAGTACCGGTGAGGAGATCGTGGTGATGGAAAATTCGGATATGGCGATCACCCGGAAAACAAGCGGGGACACCGGGCCGGACATCGTGACCCTCATTCAGAAGAGCGGTTTCACCTGGAGCCGCGTCCCACCATCGCCGTCACGGGCCGGGCCAAATCGCTTCAAGGTGGCGACGCCGTCCTCCGTGGCCGGCATCCGCGGCACGTCCTTCAGCGCGCAGGTCGACCCTAAAACCGGCGAGGAGGGATTTTGCGTCTGCGAGGGCGTGATCGATGTCACCTCAGGCGGAAAGACGGGAGAAGTCCGCGCGGGCGAGTATCTGGGCGTTGCCAGAAACGCCGACCCCGGAAAACCTTTCGGCGATATACATCTCTTGAAGTATCCCAGCCGGAAAACCATGCAGTGCCTGACCTGCCACCAGGCCGGCGGCACCCGGGACGGGCTTTACGGGGAGTGACTATCTCCCGCTTCCTCCGAACCCCTCCTGACCACTGGCTAAAAAAAATCGGGACACGGAGTTGAGGCTCCGTCCGTGGTTTCTTTCCGGTTTTGAAATCTTGAAACAATCAGGAACTGGGTGGTCATTCTTTAACAATCGTAACATTGGTGTATGTTACATTTGTTAAAGAATGACCCCCGACCACCCCGACCACCCCGACCCCCCGACCCCCCGAC